>JANXDV010000059.1 GCA_025058955.1 Archaeoglobaceae archaeon
AGATCAACGATCTTTACCATGGCATTGCTTCTTTGTTGAATATAATAAAATTTCGCCCTATTCCAATTTTTTATCAAGCCGATTAAAAATTAAAATTTTATCGCTTCTTTATTCTTTTAAGTGCGGTTATAACACCATGGCAATTGCAAGCGGTTGCAATGGGTAATATCCCATCGATAGCTTCATTCCAAGGCTCAAAAAGATCCTTAAGAGACTCTACAACAACGTGAACTGGAGCGGTAGGGAAGATCAATTCAGGCTTATTTTTCTCAGCAATTTCAATTAGCCTTTCCGCCCCTCCTTTTAAAATAGGAACATTAAAAATCCTCGCAACAATTTTATTTTAATCCTTTAAATATTCTTGATTTTAACTTCTTTTTCTGCAAAAATTCTTCGCTCCTTTCCTTGAACTCAGCAGAATTCCAGACAAAACAAGTTAGATCTCTTGCAATCTGTGCGGAGATCATCGCAAGATCTGTCCAAAAGTTAAGTCCTGATTTTATAACTCTGAAAGCTTGTGGACTACAATTCTCTACTATTTCCAATGCAAGCTCTTTTGCGGTCATTTCGAGTTTTTCGTCGTCAACAACTCTATTTATAAGTCCAATTTGCAAAGCCTCCTCCGCAGTTATGATCCTACCAGTTAGCAAAAGCTCTCTTGCCCTCTTTTCGCCTACGAGTAAAGGTAAGAGCTGAACTCCTAAACCCATAGCTGTGGATCCAACCCTGACTTCAGGTTGACCAAATTTCGCTTTTCTTGAAGCTACTACAAGATCACATGCCATCGCAATCTCATTTCCGCCTCCAACACATGCACCACGAACTGCTGCGATCGTTGGTTTACTTGATGCTCTCAATAACCTCACAACTTCCATATACCTTTCGAACCATTTTATTCCTTCCTCAAACGAGAGATCTCTTAGCTCCTTTAAATCCGCCCCCGCGGAGAAGTTTTCACTAGTGCTTGAAATGATCATTGCATAACTCTCGCCTTTTTCCGCTCTAAAAATAGCCTCATAGAGTTCCTGAAGCACTTGAAAAGATAAGAAGTTCATCTTCGATTCATTTAGTTTTATCCAAGCTACTCTTGGATCTTCGTCGATCTCATACAAAACCTTAGCCATACTCTTAGCCAATTTTTTCGTATTTAAAATTGACTTTTAAATTTCTCCCTATCGCAGAAAAATATAGGAATTATATGCTCTCTGCAAAGATTGAACGCTTCCCAAAATAAACGACAGAAAGTTTTTTAATTGGATTGAATGAGCATGAGCAAATGCTCGAAAAAATGCTTATTCGAGGGGCTAAATTCGAGGAAAGAACAATAGTTGCAAACGGTGATGTTTTAATTGGGCAGAATTCAAGGGTTGATTACGGAATTTTGGCGAAAAGATTGACCGCTGGGGAGAGAGTCTTTATAGGGGGAGATGTCATAGGCGAAGAAGTTAGAATTGACTCATTTTCGACGATCAATGGAGATCTCATCTCCAAAGGCGATGCTTATATAGGCGAGTTCGCTGAAATAGAGGGGAAGCTTACGGTCTATGGAGATCTTGAAATTGGTAGAAATGTGAAAATAAAGAATGGTTTTGAGGCAAGAGGACTCATAACGATCCAGAATCCTGCTTCGGTGATCTTTTTCCTTCTTCTCTACCTAATGCTCCTTTTCAGGCTTGGGAAGATCGAAGAAGTGTTCAAGTTGATCGAAGATGTCGAACTTGAACCATCAATAATATTGCCCGAGAAGTGCTCAGTTGGAGTTGATCGGATCTTTACAACAAAAAATGCGGATCTTTACGATAGCAGAATTCTTGGAACTCTGAAAGCACGGGATATTTATCTCACGAGAACCGAAGTTGTTGGAGGGGTGAGGGGGAGAGAGATAATTGTTGATCGCAGTATGATCCATGGTTCAGTCGAAGGCAAAATCATATATTTGCTAAATTCAAGCAAGGTTGGAATGCATGTTAAGGGGGATAGAGTTTATATGGAAAAAGGTTGTATAGTAGATGGGGGAATAATAGCGAGAGATGGAGTTTGGATCAAGGACTCTATAGATTTAAAAACGGATCTCGGTGAGGAAATTGGAGTGGGACAGGGAGAAGTTCAGGAAAATGTTTCCGAATATATATCAGGAAATAGGTGACAAGGTAATTCCCACGGTGATCGACCACTTGGAAGTTTGCAAAACGATCGAGGAGGCTATCGAAGTTCTCTCTTTCTTCGAAAAAACTGGAGAGATAAATAAGGAATATGCTCTATTTTTGAAAAATAATCCCGCATTGCTAATTAGCATGATAGGAAAAAGAAAAAGAGGAGAATACGAAAAAAGAGGTCTTTTATGATCGAAATAGGTATAGCTGGAAAACCAAATGCTGGCAAGTCAACTTTTTTCAAGTCCGCAACGCTTGCGGATGCAGAAATTGCAAATTATCCATTTACAACGATAAAACCCAATATAGGCGTTGGATCTGTTCGGGTAAGATGTGTATGTGAAGAGCTTGGAGTTAACTGTGGAAAATGCATCGATGGTTGGAGATTCATTCCAGTAAAACTAATAGATGTGGCTGGACTTGTGCCAGATGCCCATAAGGGTAGGGGATTGGGAAATGAGTTCTTAGATGATCTAAGACAGAGTGAGGCAATAATCCATGTGGTTGATGCTTCTGGCTCCACAGATGAGAATGGAAATGAGATCGGAATTGGTGAAAGGGATCCAGTAGAGGATGTGAAATTCCTGCTTAAAGAGATCGATATGTGGATCTTTGGAATTCTAAAGAAAAACTGGGAGAAAGTTGTAAGAAAGGCTAAAGCGGAAAGAAAGGATTATGCAAAATTTGTCTTAGAGTCTCTTTCTGGTTTGGGATTCGAAGAGGCCATGATCAGAGAAGCTTTTAAAGGACATGAGGACATTCAAAAAATTGACGACGAGAAATTGAAAATGATTGCCAAAGAATTGCGGGAGAAAAGATTCAAGATGATAATTTCAGCAAACAAAGCGGACAAAGCTCCAAAAGAACTTTTAGAGAAGTTAAAGAAGTTTGATAGCTCTGCTGTTCCAACATCTGCGAACTATGAACTTACACTAAGAACCGCTGTTAAAGCGGGTTATATAAAATACTTGCCTGGAGATTCTGACTTTAAAATACTGAAAGAGCTAAATGAGAAACAGAAAAAAGCTCTGGAAAAGATAAGAGATTATCTAAATGATTTTAAAAGCACTGGAGTGCAGGATACGATAAACAAACTTGTCTTCGACGTTCTTGGCTATATCGTGGTTTATCCAGTTGAGGATGAGAGAAAATTTACTGACTCCAAAGGAAATATTTTGCCAGATGCTTTTCTTGTTAAAAAAGGGACTACCGCGAGAGAGCTTGCATACAAGATCCATACTGAGATTGGTAAAGGTTTTATCTACGGCATGGATGCAAGGAAAAAGATCAGGATCGCTGAAGACCATGAGCTCAAGAATAACGATGTGATAAAGATCGTTTCGAGTGCATAATTATTATAATCATAGAAGTCATCATAGCAGAACTTTATAATAATAGAAAGATTTATTAACTTTCAAAACTACAATTACTTGGTGAAAGAGATGAGATGTAAGGAGTGCACATATTGGCTTCGTGATTCCTCTTTGCCTGAAGAGATCGGCTACTGCTCTGCAAAGAGGGGAATTTCTAATAAAGATGACGTCTGTGAGGTATTCAAGAGAAAGGAGCCTGAACCAATTGCGGTAAAGGTGTATACTTACTGATTCTTGATTTTTAAAATTCAAAAATAAAAAATTTAGACTCTTTCAAGAATAACGCTCAACCCTTGTCCTCCACCAACACAAGCGGTAGCGAGTCCGTAATCAGCTCCTTTTTCACGCATTATTCTTGCACAAGTCCCTATGAGCCTTGCACCGCTTGCAGCAAGTGGATGACCGATTGCAATTGCTCCTCCTTTAATATTAACCCTCTCTGGTTCGATCTTAAGTTCTCTGATCGCATAAAGTGGAACGATCGCAAAGGCTTCATTGATCTCCCAGACTCCAATATCTTTAACCTTAAGCCCTGCCTTCTCCAAAGCCTTTCTGCTTGCTGGCACTGGTCCTTTGCCCATCACAGCGGGATGCACTCCAGCTGAAGCTGCGGTCTTGATCTTAGCCAATGGCTCAAGTCCAAGCTCTTTTACCTTTTCTTTACTTGCAAGCATTAAAGCTGCTGCGCCAGCGTTCAATGGTGATGAGTTGCCCGCTGTGATCAAACCACCTGGTCTAAAAGCGGGTGGTAGCTTTTCAACTGCTTCAAGAGTTGTATCTCCTCTTATTGACTGATCAACATCGATTATTTTCTTAGTTCCATCCGCCTGTGGAGCCTCTATCGGAGTTATCTCTCCCTTGAAATAGCCTTCTTTAACCGCTTTAGCTGCATACAAATGGCTCCTAACACTCCATTCATCCATATCTCTCTTAGTTATTCCATGGGTCTGCTGCGCTTCTATCGCAAGCTTCTCAGCAGTATAACCCATCACAAAGCCTATCTCCATCTCGTATTCTTTGTAATCAGGACTGACAAGCTTTTCATTTCTGCAAACCCAAGGATTGTCCGCTCCCATTGGTATTCTGGTCATGTGCTCAAACCCACCTGCAATAACAACGTCATTTATACCACTTGCGATCTCAAGATATGCATACATTGTCGTAGCAAGTGAAGAAGCACATTGCATGTCCACCATCGATGCGGAAGTCTCAACAGGATATTTTGCAAGCAAAGTTGCCATTTTGCCACCATAAGCCCAGTTCTCCCATACAGGGAAAGCACAGCCTATGAGTATTCTATCCACAACTTTCTTATCTACTCCAACCTGCTTTGGAAGTCTGTCTAAAACTGTTGCCATTAATTCATCTCCTCGAAGCTGAGAGAAGACATCTCTTGCTGGCTCTTTCGGACGGCTTCTTGAAAATGCGGTTCTCAGAAAACCAACTATATATACATCCCTCATCTTTTCACCTCGCTAACACTTTTTTCTGCCTATTATTAAACTTTTCTAAAAGTTATCACCTTTGGAATTAGGATCATTTAGAATTCAAGTTAAATATAGCAAAGTTTTTCAATTGATACGAAAAATTTTATCGGTGATTTGGTATGGTGGTGAATAAAATAAAAAAGGTTGCGGTTCTTGGTGCAGGCACAATGGGGCATGGAATTGTGGAGCTTTGTGCAATGGCGGGTTATAAGGTTTCGATGAGAGATGTTAAACAGGAATTCGTTGACAGAGGAATGAAAATGATCAGAGACAGCGTTGAGAAATTGCACGCTAAGGGGAAGCTTAAGGAAAGTGTTGAGACGATCATGGGCAGAATTACACCCACAGTAGACTTAGCAACTGCAGTAAAAGATGCAGATCTCCTCGTGGAAGCAATCCCAGAAATTTTCAGCCTGAAACAAGAAACCTTTAAAGAGTGTGAGAAATATGCGAAGCCAGAGTGCATATTCACGAGCAACACTTCAACTATGAGCATAACTGGACTTGCAAAAGCTACTAAGAGGGAAGATAAATTTGCTGGATTGCACTTCTTCAATCCACCAGTCTTAATGCAACTCGTGGAAGTGATCAGGGGTGAAAAGACGAGCGAAGAGACTATGAAGACACTTGTTGACTTCGTTAAAAGCATTGGAAAAGTGCCTGTAAGAGTTGAGAAAGATGTGCCAGGATTTATAGCAAACAGAGTTACCGCTCCGAGAAGCGTTTTGCTGTTTGCAATGCTCGAGAAAGGTGTTGCAACTCCAGAGGAGATCGATGCCACATTGAAAAAAGCGGGATATCCGATGGGTGCATTCGAGCTTCTCGACTACGTTGGACTTGATGTTCACTACAACGGACAGAAATACTACTCTGAAACAATAAGCCCCGACTTCACACCCTCAAAGATCATTGAGGAGAAGGTGAAAAAGGGTGAGCTTGGAGCTAAGACAGGAAAAGGCTTTTATGATTGGAGTAAGGGAAGACCACAGATCGATCTGAGCAAGGCTGGAAAAATAGACCCGCTCGATCTCGTTCTCGTTGAGATCAACGAAGCGGTTAAGTTATACGACATGGGTGTCGCAACTCCACAAGACATTGACGTAGCGTTAAAGCTTGGATACAATAGAGCCAAGGGTCCATTCGAGATCCTGAAGGAATTAGACGTCAAAAAAGTAGCTCAAAGACTTGAAGAGCTTTCAAAAACGTATAACAAGAAGATCTTCATGCCTGCAGAGTCTCTAAAGACTGGGAAGATCGCAAAAGTCCTTAAATAAATTTTAATTTTTATAAAAATCGGATAAACTCTAACGCTAAAGATGACCTTAAAGATCACCAAAGACTTCTATCTTCTAAAGCCAGGCAAAGTGATTTTCGACGATAGCGGAGCAATTCTCTATGCTTCCTCATCCGTTAGTCTGATCTTGGATGAGCTTAGAATAGTTGTTGACACGGGATTGCCAATGGATCAGGAAAAGATAACTCAGGCTCTTTCAGAAGTTGGTTTAAAGCCTTCTGAGATCGAGATCGTGATCAACACTCATCTCCACCCAGACCACTGCGGGGGAAATGAGCTCTTTAAAGCCAAGATCTACGCACATCCGCTTGAAATTCTCAGAACTGGAGCAAAATATCTCCCATGTCCCTCGAAGATCTCTGAAAGGGTTAGAGTGATCGAAACGCCCGGAC
>JANXDV010000005.1 GCA_025058955.1 Archaeoglobaceae archaeon
TCTCTTCAAGAAATCCAAAGCGGACTCGATCTTGGCACCTATGTCTGTCTTCTTATTCCCAGTTGCTCCTTTTGGAGTAAAGACTTCCCCACCAACCATTCTCCCTACGCCTTTGATCAAGGCTGTAGCAGAGATCACCGTAAGTTTCAGCCCATACTTACCCTTAAAACTCGGGATCTCCTTCATAACTCCAGAACCACGTAAAAGAATCGCATTTGCCTTTGGCAAACCCTTTAGCTCTCTTTCAGCATTAATTGAATGCTTTTCGAGAACTTCATGAGCTTTCTGCATGAACTCGTTTACCACTTCCGCAACTTTACTTGCGGATTCAGCCAAAGGTTTGCACTTTTTCACCTTTTCTCCAACAACCTTCGGATCAGTATCACTTAGATCCGCTGAAAAAGCTTCTCTAAAAACAACTACCGCTCTATGCCCTGTAGCCCTTGCAACTTCGAAGTCTAAAGAGAGATCGATCTCATTCAAAGCCTTTACGAGTTCTTCAGTGTTCTCAATTCTTCCAGCTCTGCGATCTACAACGACTTTGTCAAAAATACTCCCATTACCAACGACTGTTGCAAAATTTGCTCTGAAAGCTAAATCTCCGGGCTTGAGATCTATTCCTACTCCGTAAGCCTCTATCGGTCCTCTGCCACTGTAGAACTTGTATGGATCGTAGCCAAGCAACGCCAAATGACTCGTATCACTCCCGGGTCTGACGCCAGGGGAGATTGTATCCATTATGCCATTTATACCAATTTCAGCAATTTTGTCGAGATTCGGCTTTTTTGCCACACTTAGAGGAGTTTTATTTTTCATCGGTCTGTCTGGTAGTCCATCTATTATGAACATTAACAGGGGCAAGCGATCACCTCGATCTTAATTGAAAAGAGAATTTATAAAATCATCGCCCAGTAAATACGTAAATTCCCCCAGTCCATTCGCCCCTTTTCAAAATAAGAGAAAAACTTTATAACAAAGAGTGCGAAGCAGATTAAAAGATGAAGCTACTAACTGTTGGAGTTGGTTCAAGAGGGGCTAAGATTCTCGAACTGTTTCATAAAGAGGGGGCTACTGTTAATAAGACTCCACTCTTTAAGTGCTTTGCACTGATCAACGATGAAGAGCAACTAAGGACTCTTTCAATAAAGGATGAACAAAAGTTCTATCTAAGAGACAGGCGAGGAGTTCCTGGATTTATAAATTCTCTGACAAGATTTTACGAGATCTTAGAGGGGACTTTGGTATTAGCATCCTTAGAAGACGACTTCGCATTCGAAACTTCAGTGGAATTCTGTGAAAGACTAAAGACTTTCTCAGAAGATCCTATAATGTATCTAACGCTCATTCCGAGCTTAGATAAAATCGACGTTATGGATCTAAAAAGGAAGATTAGAGAGGTTCGGAGACTTTCGGACGTGATCTTAATTTTCGAAGAGAAAGCAGATGTGGATGAAAAAATTCTAAACTCTCTAAATTTGCTTGCTTTAGCTGGAGAAATGGATCTTAAAAAAGGGAGTGCGGGTGAAGTGATCCTTGACACCTCAGACGTCTTCAATGCTCTCAAATCGGATGGCTTCTCTGTTGTAGGGTTTGCAGAAAAAAAACTGACTTTTGAGCCGTTTAAAAAGAAAAGCGAGCTTAAAGCTATAAGAACACGTAGAATATTAGAAATGGTTGATCAGGCTCTTAATAATCTGAGCATAAAAGTGGACATCTCCGAAGCTACTTCCGCTTTACTACTCTTCTCAGGTCCAGAGGAGGAATTAGCGATGGAAGGGATCTTAGAGGCAACTTCGGAAATCGAGAAGCTTAATGAGGGAATTGTCGTTAGATATGGTGACTTTCCGATGCCCCCTTCTTTATTAACAAAAAAAGTTGCCCTTGTTGCTCTATTCTCTGGAATTAGAGGATTCAAGTTCTAAGGAAAGAAGTTTATATAGAGTTCCACTTTCAATTAGTCTATTCTTTATCCTTCTCTGCAATAACCTCTTCGCATATTCCTCAATTTCAAAATCGATCTTCTCATACTTCACGTCCTTTAGCAGAAGTCCATAGGGTGGAGAGGGTTGAACTCTCTCTCTGTGAACTTCAGGTTTAAGCATTTTTTCAAACCAATCTAACTCTTTCTCCTTTCCTACATTCTTCAAAGCGGTAGCTATACAGCGAACCATGTTCCATGTGAAGGCATTTCCTTCTATCTCGAGAATTAAAAAGTTCTCCTCTTTTCTCAATTCTGCAGAGTAGATCGTCCTTTTCCCGCCTCTATATCCCTTCGTAAAATTGGAAAAATCCCATGTCCCCTCTAAAAGTTCCAAAGCATTTTTTATTTTGGAAAGATCGTATCCTTCGTCATAGAAAACATATGAATAAACTCTACTCTTAGCCTTTCTTGGATTGAAATTTTCTGGAACTTCGCAGAAAGCCCAAGCGGTTATGTCATCTGGTAATTCGGAATTTAGCATGTTAGGAGTGACTTTCCAATCACTGTTGAAGGCGATCACTTGCCCAAGTGCATGAACGCCTGCATCAGTCCTGCTTGCAAAAGCTAACTTAGAATTTATCCCAAGTTTTTTCAAAGCTTTTAAAATTTCTCCAGCAACTGTTCTAAAATTTGGTTGAAATTGACTACCAAAAAAATTGTTGCCAAAGTATGCGATCTTTATCGCATACCTCATTTCCTCAAAAAGATCTTTACAACTTCGTTTACAGTCGAGAGCATTTCACGAACTACACTCTTAACGTTCCTTTGACCATGATAGAAACCAACTGCAGCTCCTACAAGGAAAACAAACTGTATTTCGTCGAGCTTATACTTCTCCTTCAACTGTAGAAGATCGTTAACCTTACTCTCTGGCAGACCTTCAACAGTTGTTGGCTCCTCTTCTTTTGAACTCAAAAATCTCTCATCAACTGACCACTTTGCCTTCAACTCTTCAAAAGCATCCATCAATATCGATTTTCTCGTTTCCACGTCCATGCTCTAAGTGAGCAAAAAGTTTAAAAATTTTTCTCTCCAATGCGAAGAGATCTGTTCGTTTTCTCTATGCTCAGCCTTTTTTCCACTCCAAAAATCGCCCTTATGGCGTCGATGTTTTCTGGCACCACAATGGCTTCTTGGTGCACCGCTTGAGTTACAAAGAGATCGTTTCCATCGATTGCTATAGATTCGAGCCATACCACGTTCTCAAAGATGTCGTATCTCATCCTTAACTCTCTTGCAAACTCTACAATTTTTGCAGTTGAAGTAAAACCATCTTCAGCTGAAACAAGCATGATTCTTGGCTCTTTCTCAAGTATTGCGATCACATCTTCCTTTTTAACTTTTTCTTTCATCTCTATGGAAAGCGAATGCACGTGCATGATCGTCGTTGGCAATTTGAAGGCGGTGGTTACAATGTCGACATCTGGAAGCACAGTCTTAACGTCTTTAGCATGGTGAGATGGTAGAGCAATTGGGTCTGGCATTATTGCGTTCATCAAACCTTTGTTATCCTCTTTCGGATCAGAGATCCTTCGCAAGATCGTCGCTCTCACTCTGCCGATCTTGAAGTTCATCTTTAGCAGATAGATCAGCCTTGTCAACGCTGTGGTGTTACAGCTAACAACCCTCACGAATCTTTTGCCTTTAGCCTGATCGTAGTTTGCCAGAGCGTTGAATGAGACTTCAGCAACTTCCTTCTTTTCGCCACCCTGAAAGATCGCCTTAATGCTGAGCTTTTCGTAGATCTTCTTGTTCTCCGCTCCAACCTTATCTGGACTGCAATCCACGACTATATCCGCCTTGGCAAGCAACTCTTCGAGAGTTCCACAAGTTTCAATGCCTGCCTTTTGGAATAATTCCGAATTTTCCTTCTTTGCCAAGTATAGATCGAATTTCTTAGCAGCGATTCTTGCTTCAAAGTCTGGCTTAGTCTTAGTCACTCCAACAACTTCCATGTCATCTTGAAGTGCCACCGCATCCGCAACTCTCTTTCCAATGGTTCCGTATCCGTTAATAGCCACCTTGAGTTTCATCAAAACACCTCTACTATTGCTTTATGAGCGATCAGATCAAGCTCAAGAATTTTTCCCTTGATCTCTTTTAAACTTCCAAGAACGTCCCAAAACTTCACAACATCACCCTCAACCCTTATTCTAACCACGTCTTCCATAAAGAGCTCACCACGAGTGGAGAACACCTTTGACTCGCACATGATTTCTGGAGTGCAAAGGAAAATAAAAATTTAGCGGGAAGCAGATGAATTTTTAAGTTGTGAATAAGAGCTCTCAAGAATGTATCAATCCCAAAAATTAAATCTCCAAAGATGAATTCGATCCTTCATGTGTGTTCTAAATGCGGAAGAGATCAGGAAGAGGATCGAAAATGGTCTTATAAGGGAATTCATCGATCTAAATGTTCAGCTTCAGCCTAATGGATTCGATTGCACTCTAAGATCTGTTGCAAAGTTTAGATCAGTTGGAAAAATAGACTTCGACAATCGTGAAAGAGTTCTGGCTGAGATCGAGGAGATAAAGTTCAAAGAGTGGGTTTTCTTGCCTTCTGGAGTTTATAAAGCGATGTTAAACGAGATCGTCAAACTTGACGAAGATCTAATGGCAATAGCGAAGCCAAGATCGAGCTTAGTGCGATGTGGAGTTGATGTGCTCACCGCAATCTGGGATTCTGGCTACGAAGGTAGAAGCGAAGTCACTTTAGCTGTGCACAACCCATTTGGTGTTTGGTTGAAAAAGAATGCTCGAATTGTCCAGCTTGTTTTCATAAAGCTTTGCTCGAAAACAGAAAAATATTCTGGAGTTTACAAATTCGAGAACATTTAATACTTTGGTTCAAAGAAGAGTGAAAAGAATACTTTCGCATCTTCAACCATGTTTTCTATTTTACAGTATTCATTTGGCTTATGCGCTGTTGAGTCTGTAGTGCACCAAGCGACAGCATTTCTAAAGCCTGCACTTCTGAGAAAAGAGGCACATGTGTTGCCTCCAATACCAAAAAGTCTTGGTTTAATCCCTCTGAGGTTATAGATGGCCTCAGATAGCCTAAGAACAATTTCTGAGTTTTCAGGAGTCTTTGGAGAGCTTGATTTCTGAATAATTTCTACGTTGAGCTTCTCTTTGTCTTTTATCTCGTAGAATCTCCTTAAACTCTCGATGTAATCTATAACCTCGTCTAAGGAGTATTCGGGAATTATTCTACAATCCATATAGCTAACATCAATTCCTGGGATCGTGTTAACATTGTCAACATTCTTATCTCTCTTCGTAGGCTCAAATGTTGAATAAGGCGGATCAAATAGCTCATTTTTAGCATTAAACTTTGCATGAAGTTTTTCATCCAGATCGAGAATGAACTTCATCGCTCTCCTCGAGGCGTTTTTTATGGGCATACTTGCATGCGACTGGATGCCGAAAACTTCAAATTTAAGCCAAAGTATGCTCTTTTCCGCAATCTCGATCATCTCACCCTTCGGAGAACCAACATCTGGAACTATGAAGAAATCATCTTTGGAAAAAATTTCATGCTTCAAAAGATGCTTCAACCCATATTCGCTCCCACTTTCCTCATCCGAAACGAAAACGAGACCGAGATTGTATTTAGGCTTAGTCTCAGCATTAAGCACCGCAATTCCTGCAAAAAGTGATGAAACTATGCTCTGTCCATTATCTTCGCTTCCTCTTCCATAGATCTTCCCGTTTTCCACAACCGCTTTAAAAGGCGGAGTTTTCCAAAGTCTCTCATCTCCTTCAGGGACAACGTCAAGATGAGATATGATCCAGATGGTCCTATTCACAACTCCTTTAACCTTTGCAACTATGTTTGGTCTCACTCCTCCTTTGGCTCTCTCATCCTTTGCATCGAACCTCTCAACTTGATCGAAGTCTTCCAAATATCTCATTAACAACTCCGCTTTATCCAATTCACCTTCTCCACCAAAATCTGGAGAGACCCCTCTTAACTCGATCA
The DNA here is from genome assembly GCA_025058955.1 of Archaeoglobaceae archaeon. Lineage (GTDB taxonomy): Archaea > Halobacteriota > Archaeoglobi > Archaeoglobales > Archaeoglobaceae > WYZ-LMO2. The sequence continues at coordinate 5,963 of JANXDV010000005.1, forward strand.
GCTTACAGAGTAATTTTACCATCTCATCTTTCATTCTTTCTAATTCTTTCAGCATACTACATCGCTCTCTAAAAGCTTTTTAAGTCTCATTGCTTCCCTAATTGCATTCTCGTCTTTCGTAGAGGATAGTAGAATTTCTATTTCTGCGATGATCGGTGCTAAACTGTAAAAATCCCTTTTTGATTTCTCATAGATCTCTTCCAACTTCTTCAATTTCATGAGAGAGACAAAGTCTTTTGAGAGCTCATTTTTTAGCTCTCGAAGCATTATAGCTACCTTTCTACCGTACTCCGTTAACCTTAGGATTCTCGTTCTTCCCTCTAATTTGCTCTCTATTATGCTGTTTTTTTCAAATTCGCCAATAACCCTTGAGATGTGGCTATATGGTGAGTTCAGAATGTTTGAAATCTGTAGCGGATAAACTTTCTCTCCTCTTTCTTCAGCCTCGAGAATGTTAAGCAAGATTTCTACGGTCTTCTCGTGGAGAAATAATCTGGACAACATTCCAACCACACAGATTTGAAAACTGAGAGTATTTTAAGTTTATGAGCATTATAAAAGATGCTATAACCTGGCAAAGTTATAGGTTGTAAAGGTTCCTATTTATCCAAGGAATGAGAGCCATTGCTACCGCAATTCTTGAAAGTTCAACCCTTGAGATCGCTCCTTTACTCAGATAGTGAATTGCTCCAACTTTCTTTCCAAGATCTTTAATTCCTGAAACTTCTTCCATGAGCTTTCCAATTTCTAATCCGTTAATAGCTTTTCTTACCACCTCTACTGGATATTCAAATCCTGGACCAAAACCAATTGTGAATTTCTCTCCATTGTAAACAACTGCAACCTGAAAATCCATATAACCTGTGAGCGTGTGCTTTGTTGCAATTAGCCCCGCTTCGATTCCAACTGAAAAGTCAAAAACCTTAGAGTAACTCTTTAAAGCTCTTTCTATGGCTCCATTAATCGTTTGTTCGTTTAAAGGTTGCTTAAAGGGGACATCGACTTCTACACCAAAAACTTGGACTTCTCCAAAAAATTGCTGAAATGCGAGCCTTGTTCCCTCTATTTTTGTCGGATTTTTTGATCCTACCACTACTTTCATACTTTCACCCTGTCAAATAAAAGATAAAGGTCTTTGTATGTTAAGAGCAACTTTTTTCTCACACTGTTCGACAACCTTACCGCTCTTGCAAGCTCTCTTGGAATTAAATCACCTTTGACAATCCAAACAAGGAATTCAGAATGCGGAAGGTCTTCTACGGATGAAACTTTTCTATAGATCCTGAAATCACTTCCAAACTTGAACCCCGTTTTTACAACAAAGTTTCTCTTCTTTAAATCCTTGTATACCCTGTATCTCTCTTCAAAATCCTTCAAATTTCCTACAATCTCGTAAAGTTTCTCTGGAGAATCTAATTCCAGAAATCCATTTTCGAAAAGATATAGGCTTTCAAAAAGGGACAAAACAACCAAACCGCTTATCTCGCTTCCATAAAAATACTTCCTGAAGATCTCAACGTTTTCAGTTATAACTCTGTCTTTCAAAATGCTTCCACGGATCTTTGGCAATTCTTCCAATTGCTCACCTTGGAGCTCTTGCTGAGAGACAAGATAATACGTAATCTCACTCTCTTCGTCCACAATGGCAAGAACGAGCTCACCGAATTTACGAATTGCTTCAATTAATTCATTTAACTTAATTATATTTTTTTCGGAAATTGGATAAAAAACTTTTTTCGCAATTATTAGCTCTCCATTAGGCTTTGCTTTATAACCTCTGTTCCTAAGATCCTCATAGACAAAGTAGAACTCTGGAAAAGATTTTACTTTCTCCTCTACCCACTTTTTCAACTCCTCTTCTTCTTCAAAAAAAGCATCTCCTCTCATTTGAAGATAAAAAGCTTCTATGGGGTGCAGATAGATCTTATCTCCCCTTTGAATACCAAAACCGCGTCTTTTAAGTTCTCTATCAGCATTTAACTCTGCCAGATCCCCGACAATTTTGCCTTTCATAGTTCAACTCCATAGAGCTTCTCTATGTTTTCCTTGCAGATCTTGTATATGAAATCTTCGCCAAAACCGTGCTCTACTAACTCTTTAACTTTTTTTGGCACAGTTTTTGGACCGAGAACAGCTCCAGGGCGCTTTGGATCATCTATATAATCAGTCTCAAGAACGAACCGATCCCCTTCCTTTGCAGCGGTCAGCACTTTATCATCTCCCGCAAGAACTGAGGGAAAGATACCAATTTCTTCGAATTCTTTAACTTTCGGTGGACTGAAGTGCTTTACAACTTTATCTCTCCTCAATCCCACTTCATCAGCGATCTTAGCGATCTCAACACCCATATCGTAGTTGTAGCTCTCTGTATGGATTTGGATCGCACATCCGATCTCCTTAGCCAGTTCGAACGCATGTTTCATGACTTCATTGCTTAACCTCCAAACATGTGCATCAACGCGATAGTGCGGTCTTCCACTCTTCAAAGCAATTGCTTCGCCTTTCGCTACGTATTCTCCAGCAATTGTCAAAGCTTCCTTCATGATCTCTGCAGCTCTCTCAAAACCAAGCCTTGAACCAAGAACCGTGATCTCCGCGGGATGCACACCAAGCACCGCATAAGCTTTCACGATCTTATTAGCCTTTCTAACAACGTTTAAATGTTCTTCAAAGACTTTCACAAAATCTTTTCCACTTTTTGGAAATACATCGTAGTGGTGAGCAAGCAAAGACACAAGAAGCACATGGGTTCCACCAGCTTGTTTGAATTGCTCCAAAGCCTTTAGCTTGAGATGCTTGTAAATATGCATATGGTTATCCGTTATGATCATAAGAATGAGCCCATTTTTAGAATTTTAACACTTTCTAAAATCATTGTCAAAAAGTTAAGGCTCAAAATTCTTTCATTTGTCTCAAAACCTAAAAAAGCTAAGTGTCTATCAATTTTTAATAACGCTCATTAAAACCCCAAAGTCCTACCAGAGACAACTATTGGATCCCATATAGGTGTTAAAGGAGGAGCATAGGCTAAATCGCTGAAGAAAACATCCTTAGTTTTAAAACCAGACTGGATCATCACAGAGAAAACGTTGATCCTCATCGCAACATCTCCACCAACCGCTTGAGCTCCAAGAATTCTACCATCTTTATTTGCAACAACCTTCAGCGTTATTTCTTTGCCTCCGGGATAGTAGTTAACCTTTGTTTTTGCTTTGATCGTCGTTGTCTTCACTTCAAATCCTTCCGCTCTTGCACTTCTCTCATTGAGTCCAGTGGAACCTATTTCGAGATCGAAGAACTTTGTAAGCTGTGTTCCCACAACACCTGGAAATTCTATTTTTCCTTCCGCCATATTTACTCCAGCCACATAGCCCATCTTGTTCGCAGTTGGTGCTAATGGGATCCAAACTCTTTTTCCAGTGATCAAGTGCTTCGTTTCAGCACAATCGCCAGCAGAAAAAACATTTTCAACGCTTGTTCTCATCCTCTCATCAACCCAGATCGCTCCAGTTTCGCCTATTTTACAACCGAGCATTTTTGCAATCTCCACGTTCGGCTTCACACCAGTCGCAACAATTGCAAGATCGCATTCGTAGCTACCTTTGTCAGTTACAACCCTTTCAACTTTATCCTTACCTTCAAAAGCTTTAACTCCTTCTTTCAACCTCAGATCAACCTTTTTTTCCATCTCCGCTTTTACGATTTCCGCAATTTCCTTGTCGAGATTCGGTAATGGCTGATCGAGGAATTCGATCACAGTTGTTTTTTTACCAAGGCTTGCAACCGCTTCAGCCATTTCGACACCAAGATAACCTGAGCCAACGATCACAATTTTCTTAGCCTCATCAACCATTTTCTTCAGCTTTCCCGCATTTGCGGGATGACGAATTGCTACAACATTCTCGAGCTCGACTCCTTCAACCTTAGGCAATTTCGGCAAAGCTCCTGTTGCGATCAAAAGCTTGTCCCATTCATATCTTTTTTCCATTCCATCCTCTCTAACTCTCAAATAACCTTCACCCGCCTCAACAACCTTGGCGTTTATGTGAACATCTATGCCCCTTTCCCTTCTGAAAAATTCAGGTGTATAATAGAAGAGATTATCCGCCCTGCTGATCCCTTCAACAACGTATGGAATTCCACAAGGAGCATGGCTCACGAGATTCGTTTCTTCAAAGACTTTTACGTCCCATTCAGGCTTCAAAGCTTTTACTCGCGATGCAGCGCTCATCCCAGCTGCGCCACCACCAACGATCGCCACTTTCATGCTAAAAGATTTAGAAATGGGATATTTAATCTTTTTTCGGTTTAACCTAAATAATACTTAGCGTGTCTGTCTGGAACCGCTATGGATTCAAAACTTCCCTCTTCCCTCTGATAAAGTCCACAGTAACATCTTCCATATTCCCTTATATCCTCCTCAGCATAGACGCATGGACAAATTATTAGCCTGTCAATCTCCTTCTTTCCCGTTGCAAGTCTACATGGACAAATTGCTATACCGTATCTTTTTCTGTTTTCTATCAAGCCCTTTGCAAATTCTATCAGAAGCTCTCTATCTGGGTTTAGCTTCCATCCACGTCTTTTTGCAACATTTTCGAAGACCTGAAGGTATTTTTCGACTTCCATAAAGAAAATAGTCTTATGATATAAATGCTCCCTAAACTCTTACTTCAGCCCATTTGTCCACGTTCTCTGAAACTCTTACCCTCACAACCTTCAAATCTCTTGCTTTTAGCTCTCTAAATACGTATATGGCTATGTTCTCCGATGTTGGATTCTCAATTACCTCGTTGAGAATTGAGTGATCGAGTTTTTCCAATATCTCCTTTAAAATTCTTTTAAGGTCAAAAAAATCGATTACCATTCCATTTTTTAACTCCCCTTCAACTTCAACGCTAACTACGAAGTTGTGTCCATGGATCTTTCCGCACTTCTTATGGCCAGGTATTGAATGGGCTGCGCTAAAGCTATCAGACACACCTACGATGAATTTCATCACTTCACCCCCATCAGCTTGTGAACCTGAGGAATCACTCTTGTGTCTGCGAATTCCATCATTTTCTTCTGCAGTTTAAATATGTTTTCCAGTTTTGAACCGAAAACAGGCTGAAGAACGAAGCACTCCACATAGCCTTTGATCTGCATTGCGGAATTAAGCACTTCTTCCGCATTGAACTCGGATGGTAGAACGATCTTGCAGAAAGTTCTCCTCCTCTTTGTATTTCTAAGAATCTTAAAGCTCTCAAAAGTTCTTTCAAGCAAAACTTCGTAATCTTTCAGCTTAGCTTCTCTCACTTTAAGATCTCCAGCAACAAAATCAAAAAATCTCAGCTTCTTAGCCTTTTCTGGTAAGCTCATGTTTGATTCCAAGTAGAAAGATTTTGTTTTCTCAAGAGCCCTTATAAATTCAGCTTGAAGCATGGGTTCTCCACCTGTAAAGCTTATAGAATGAACTCTTGCAGAGTCTATCAGTTTTTGAACGTATTCAGCAGAAACTGGATTTCTTATTGTTTTTCCACTAACATGATCAACGCAGAATTCGGAATCCTTAAGCGTATCACAGTAATAGCAGTTCAGATTACATCCACAGAACCTTATGAACATTTGTCTAACACCAACGAATATTCCTTCGCCTTGGATCGACTCGAAGATCTCGCTTATCTTGGCATTCATATCTCGATCATCTCTCCAGTTCTTTCGTAAACTCGAAGTCCTTCAAAATTCTTAAGTCTTTCAGCGAATTCTTTACTACACAAGCATTCCAAGAATCTCCTTACAGTTTCCTTCCTCATTCTATCCTTAGCGATCAAAAAGTCGAATTCCTCCGCTCTAAGGGGTATGAAGTCAAGTCCGTAGATCTTTGCAACGCTTTTTATCCCTACCCCAACATCCGCTTTCCCTGTTGCGATTGCAACCGCAACAGCGTCATGAGTTTTAGCTTCAACCTCGTATCCCTTTATTCTTCTCTTAATCTCCTCAAACTCAATTCCAAGCTTTTTTGCCAATTCTCGGAGATGCATGTCTATGAGAACCCTTGTTCCGGATCCTTTATTCCTGTTCACGAACCTAACATCTTCTCTAAGCAGGTCTTCAAATCCCCTGATCTTCTTTGGATTTCCACTTTGAAAGATTAAACCTTGCTCTCTCAAATACCCCTTCACAAGCACCGCATTCTCAACACCGTATTTTCTCACAAAAATCTCGTTGTAGCTTCCATCTTCACTGAGTAAATGAATCCCCGCAACATCCGCTTCACGTCTTTTAACCGCTAAAATACCAGCTGTAGAGCCTAAATTTACTGTTTTTGCATCTAAATCACCAACTTCAAGGATCAAGTCGATCGCAAGACAATGACTTCCGATGATCACAAGTTCTGCAGGCTTTATCTCTCCAAAAAGCTTTACTTCTACCTCTTCATTTTCCTCAAGCATTGAAATGTTCTCTGGAATCTCAATGAATCCGTCTGTAGAGTAAATCGCTGAAATTGTTCCGCTATATGGCCCCATTACAGCGTAGGCTTTGTATCCCTCGGGTGTAGCGATCAAGTTAACGGGCAAGAATTCCCTTCTCCCAGGCTCAGAGAAGACTCTCATCGCAAGCTTAGCCTTCAAAGTTCTACTCTCTCTCTTCAACCCAGAAAGCTCTCTTAGAATTGGAGCCACTAAGAGCTCAAAGATCGTAATAGCAGACATTGGATAGCCCGGTAATGCGAAAATCGGTTTTCCTCTTTGAACAGCAATTATTGTAGGCTTTCCTGGCTTAACAGCAAGTCCGTGAACGAGTAAGCCAGGATCGAATTGGGAGAGAATTCTGAAGATCCTGTCCCCAAAGCCTGCAGAAGTGCTACCGCTCGTTAATACTATATCCGCCAATTCGAGGCCCTTGAGTATTGCTTTCCTCATCTCCTCTTCATCATCTCTAACTATTCCAAGCCTAATAGCTGAGCCACCACACTCAGCAATTGCAGAGCATAACATGTAGGAATTTATATCGTAGATCTTGGCTCTTTCGAGCTTTTCCCCAATTTCAACAAGCTCGTTTCCAGTTGAGATCACCGCAACAACTGGCTTTTTATAGACTCGAACTCTCTTTATTCCACATGCAGAAATTATCGCAATCTCTCTATGCGTCAACTTCTTACCCTTTCTAAGCACAACCTCGCCCGCCATAACATCGCTACCGGCAAAAAGCACGTTCTCTCCTGGAGCTACAGATTTGAAGATCTCTACAAAATCCCCTTTTTCTCTTGTGAATTCCACCATTACAACCGCATTAGCCCCCTTCGGCAAAACTGAGCCAGTTGCGACTTCAATAGCTTGTCCTCTATTTATCTCTTTGTCACACCACTCCCCCGCCTCTACTTTACCTACAACTCTCAGAATTGCGGGATAATTCTCATCCGCTCCAAAGGTGTCCTCAGCTTTCACCGCATAACCATCTATAATCGCCCTGTCGAAAGGTGGTAGGCTTAATGAAGATCTGATGTCCTCTGCTAAAACTCTGCCAATGGATTGCAATAGCTCAACTTCTTCAACCTCTCTTTTCGGCTTGTAAAACTGAAACAAGATCTCTCTCGCTTTTTCAAGGCTAACAGTCTCCTTGAAGACCTTTCTCATTCGAATACCTCCGTAAGATCTCTTATAAGCATAACTTCAACCTCTTCTCCCGCTTCATAGCCTTCCAGATTCTCCGGAATTATGAGTAGAGCATTTGCTTTGACAAGAGAACTCAAAATACCTGAACCAGATATTCTAACAGGATAAACCTTTCCATTATCCCAGTAGACTCTAACATAACTCCTCACTCCAAGCTCAGATGGTATTCGAGACTGAAGAACACCCTTTTTCAAAGCACCCTTTCTTTCAACGATCCGAACGTTCATCATTCTGTAAAGCGCAGGAACTACGAAAGTTTCAAAGGCTAATAGACATGCAGAAGGGGAGCCTGGAAGCATGAAAACTGGCTTATCTCTAACAATTCCAAACGCAGTCGGCATTCCAGGCTTCATCGCAACTCCATGGAACAAAATTTCTCCATGCTTTGAAACTACTTCTGGAACATAATCGTGAGCTCCAACAGAAGTTCCGCCAGTGAAGATCAGCATGTCAAAGCTTAAAGCTTCTAAAAGCTTATTTTCGATCTCCCTTGGATCATCTCTTGTAATTCCGAGGCTTTTAGCAGAAAAACCAAGACTTAGGATTGCATTGCAGAGCATGGGATTGTTTGAGTTGTAGATCTTCGCACCTTCGAGCTTTTTCCAAATTTCAACAAGCTCGTTTCCAGTTGAGATCACCGCAACAACTGGCTTTTTATAAACTTTTAACTTTTCAAATCCCAAAGAAGCCAAAATTCCAGCATCCTGTGGCTGGATAATTTCTCCTCTTTTGAGCACGACTTCTCCCTTTCGCACGTCTTCTCCTGCCCTCAAGACATTTTTGAAAGGTGTAACACTCCTAAAAATCTCCACAAAATCTCCAAATGACTTTGTAAACTCAAGCATCACAACCGCATTAGCTCCCTTTGGCAAAACTGAGCCTGTGAACACTTTAACAGCGGATCCGCTTTCAACTTCTACACTTGGCAACTCTCCAACTCTGACCTCTCCAATTATTTTCAGCATTATCGGATTAGTTTCACTCGCTCCAAAGGTTTCCTCAGCTTTCACCGCATAGCCATCCATTGCGGATCGATCTAAGGTTGGTAGATCGAAGTTTGCAACAATGTCTTCAGCGAGAACTCTACCAGCAGAGTTGTAAACGCTCACCTCTTCAACTCCAATAACCTTAACATTCCTAAAAATCTTTTTAAGAGCGGATTCAACTTTCTCCTGAGATTTGAAGCCAACATTTCTGACCATCAAACTTAAATCTTTCCAATCTTTAAAAATTTGCCTGAATTGAGAAAGCTTAAAATAAGGGAAAAGTAGGGATTTTTGGATGAGGATAGGCGTCTTCGTTTGTCACTGCGGTCTGAACATTGCAAGAGTTTTAAATGTTGGAGAACTCGTATACTACGCTGGACAGCTTCCAGATGTTGTTCACGCTGAAGATCTCGAGTATGCATGCTCAGATTATTATCAGGAAAGAATAATGATTGCTATAAAAGAACATATGCTTGATGGGATCGTTGTTGCTGCATGCAGTCCAAAACTGCATGAGCAAACATTTCGTAGAGTTGCCCAAAAAGCTGGATTGAATCCATACATGGTAGAAATTGCCAATATACGTGAGCAGTGCTCTTGGGTTCATCAGCAGAAGCCGAGATCTGCTACGCTTAAGGCAAAAGATCTGATTAGAATGCATGTTGCAAAGTTGAGAAAGAATAAGCCATTAGAGAGAAAGAAGATTGAGGCAAAGAAGAGTGTTGCGATCATCGGCGGAGGAATTGCGGGAATAGAGTCCGCTTTGAACTTAGCTGAAATGGGAATCAAAGTGTATTTAATAGAGAAAGCTCCAAGCATTGGAGGGCATATGGCATTGCTAAATGAGGTTTTTCCAACAAACGATTGCTCCATATGCATTTTAGCACCAAAGATGAGCGAAGCATGGAACAATGAGAATATAGAAGTAATAACGAATGCAGAAGTTGAAGAAATAGAGGGTGGAGCGGGAAACTTTAGGCTTAAGATCACTCAGCATCCAAGATTTGTTGATGTGGAGAAATGCAAGGGTTGCATAGATGACTGCAGTAGCGTTTGTCCTGTGGAAGTTGCAAGCGAGTTCGACTTTGGAGTTGGTGTAAGAAAAGCAGTATACATCCCTTTTCCTCAATCTACACCGCTCTACGCAGTTATAGACTGGGATCACTGCATTGGCTGTAGACTTTGCGAGAAGGCTTGTAAGCCAAAGGCAATTGACTTCAATCAAGAACCAGTGAAAATCGAAATAGAGGTTGGAGCGATCATTCTTGCAACAGGCTATCAGCTATTCGATCCAAGAAAGAAGCCTGAATATGGTTATGGAAAGTTTAAGAATGTCATAACGTTAATGGAGCTTGAAAGGCTATTGTCTGCAAGTGGACCAACGAGGGGAAAACTTCTTCGACCCTCAGACTCTACTTTGCCAAAGAAAGTTGCCTTTATTCTTTGCGTTGGTAGCAGAGATGAGAATGCAAACAAATACTGCAGTAGAGTTTGCTGTATGGCGAGCCTTAAGAACGCTTACGCGATCAAGGAAAGATATCCGGAAGTTGAAGTTAAGATCTTCTACATAGACATAAGAGCTTTTGGAAGGATGTTTGAGGAATTCTTCAAGAAGGTTCAAAGCTCAGGCATAAGGTTTGTTCGTGGAAAAGTTGGGGAGATCATGGAAACTGAAGACAAAAAACTAATTTTGAGCTATGAAAACACCCTTGAAGGCGAGTTAATGGAGGAGGAATTTGACCTCGTTGTTCTTGCCACTGCAATGGAAGCAAAGAATGATCTCGCTACCATGCTCGGCATAGGAGTTGGTGAAGACGGTTTCTTTGAAGTTGCACATCCAAAGCTTCGTCCAGTTGAGACGAATGTGCGTGGAATTTTTGTTGCGGGATGTGCGAGCGGTCCAAGGGACATTCAAGACTCCATAGCTTCTGCTGGCTTAGCATCTGCAAAGGCTGGAAAGTTGATCTTAGGAGAAAAGATCGAGATCGATCCATTCTTCGCCTTCGTTGATCAAGAGAAGTGCATAGGATGTAGGATCTGCGAAGGGGTTTGCAAGTTTAAAGCGATAAAGGTTGATAAGAAGGCTTTAGTTGATCCTTATTCATGCGTCATGTGCGGAATGTGCGTTTCCGCTTGCCCAGTTTCTGCAATAGATATGGGTTTCTTTAGCAATGAAGGAATCGAGGCAATGATCGATGCCTTAGCAGAAGAAAGAAACGCTGATCCACTAATTCTGGTATTCGCATGCTGGTATTGTGCTTATGGAGCCTTAGATCTTGCTGGAACGCTGAAAGTTCAGTATGAACCTAATTTAAGAGTTATAAGGGTTATTTGCAGTGGTAGAGTTGATCCAATTTGGATCCTGAGAGCTTTAAAAAGTGGAATTGACGGTGTGCTCGTTGCAGGATGCAGATTGGGAGAGTGCCATTTCAAATACGGCAATTATAAGGCAAAAGATAGGATTGATTTACTTAAAAATGCTTTAAAGGTTTTGGGAATAGCTCCTGAAAGGCTGGAATACACATGGCATTCTGCTGGTGAGGGAGAAGCAATTGCTAAGGATCTTGACAAATTCGTTGAGAAAATTAAGAGCTTGAAGTCATAATCTAAAGGGTTCTGGAATGAAGCATAGAATAAAGATCATATAACCAAAAATCCCCAAAGCAATTCTTTTATTGTCGACTCTTTCATCTTCAAGTGGTTTTGGATGTTTTTGCATCGCAAAAAGCATTAAAATGAGCCCCCAGAAGAACCATATTTCACCAAAAAAGATTCCAAGAGTTAGCAAAATGAATGGAGTGGCTTTTGAAACGATCTCGCTTTTCTCTCCTAAGATCGCTCTGCTCACATGACCTCCATCAAGTTGTCCAGCGGGAAGTAGATTGAAAAAGGTAACAAAGAGCCCAACCCAGCCAGCAAAGGCGATAGGATGCATGAATTCACCTTCGAAATTTGTCAAGTGAGCGAGAAACTCAAATAAAAGAGGGATTCCAATGAAAATTTTCTCGCCTTCAGATGGTTCGTAGTGTAATTGAAGACCTATAAGGATCACGAGCACAGAAGCAAAACATCCAGCAATTGGACCACTTATACCGACGTCAAATAAAGCTTTTCTGTTTGGAATTGCACCTCTGTATTTTATAACCGCTCCAAGAGTTCCGATGATCGTTGGAAATGGAATGAAATAGGGTAAAGACGTTCTCATACCCCATTTTCTTGCTGTGAGATAATGAGCAAGTTCATGGCTTCCAAGGACGAAGAATAAAGCCAATGAGAATGCTAAACCACCAAGAATGCTACCATCTTCATAGAACATCGAACCGAAAAAGGTTGTAGTCGCGATCGTGGCTAAAAGTAGAACCAAGTTAATAGTATAATCCTGCTTCGCCTTTTTAACCTCGAGTAGTAGTTCTCCGCGTCTTTTCTTCAGCGAAATGTCGTAATCTTTTGACAACTGCATTAAAAAAGATTCGATCTCCGTTGGACTCTTCCTTGGTATTACGTAGTATCTAACTCCGTCTTTAAGCTGTTCTGTGGAATAAACGTAAAAGTAGTCCTCGATCATTTTATTTCCACGTAGCCTTCATTTGCGTTCAAAACAACTCGATCTCCAGTTTTTACCTTTGAAAAGAATTCCTCATCGACTTTGTCAACAAGCGGAATGTTCGCAATAACCGCTCCTACTGCTATGATCGCTTCAGTCTCTTTATTTATTATTGCTAATGGAGCTAAATTTCTCTTTTTTAGCCTTAAAAGCGTATAACTTCCGACAGTAGAGCCTTTACCATAGGGAAAAACTAAAATCTTCTTCGCAACGCTCTCACCATTGAGCTCGCCGACGACAAAAACTCCTTTCTCGTTGATGTCTCCAAGTAGCGATATTGGCTTTGAAGATACTAAGGCTGATCCTTCAGCATAGCCCGGATTTATGACTCTACACTTAAACACAAACAAAATGGTATGGGGAGTTATATTGCCTTTACTCTCTTCTTTCTTGCAGGTGGTCTTGGCTTTCTAAGGATCCTATTTCCACAAATTGTGCACTGAATTCTCTTCTTATCTGGATCTATATCCACTTCCGCACCGCAAATTGTGCAGATATAGCTCATTGCTCCACCGTTTCGCTCTTTTCTTTCTCAACGATCCTCGTGGCTATTGTTGACGGCAAATAGCAACCTCCAGCAAACTTGTAACCACAGCTCTTGCACTCCCAAATTCCTGAGCCGATTCTCTTCACCGACTTCTTACCGCATTTCTTACACACATATTTCTGCCTTTGCGGAATATCGATTTCAAGCCATTTTCTTCTCACGCTAAGCCCAGCACTTGCCCTGAACTTCGCTGCGGATTTCACTTTCTTCGTTCTTGCCATGCCTTACTTGCTTTTTGAAAGACATTTAATACTTTCGCCTGAGAGAGTAATCAGGTTTAAAGGTCGAGCATAGAAGAGGGAAGATTTTATATCTCAATGTGTATAAAGATCTATTGGTGCGGAATGAGGCAACGTGCAAATCACTTCAGTAAAAAGGAGAAGGTTCTTGGACAGTTTTTGACACCCTATCCAGTAGCGGAGTTCATGGTAAAATTTTCTATGTCTCTTCTGGATAGAAAAGAGAAAGCTATAGATCCTTCTTGTGGTGATGGTGTCTTTCTCTCGAGTTTAATTGAGAATGATTTCAAAGAGGTTTGGGGGACAGATGTTGATCCAAATGTTATCAGCTTAATACCAGAGAAGGTTAAAAAGGTTGCAAAAATAGAACTAATGGATGCTTTGATTCGACAAAGCCTTTTCCAGCCTACTTTGCCTGAGAACTACTTCGATCTCGCAGTAGGTAATCCACCGTTCAGTGCAAAGTATGGTAGAATTAGAGACCATAGGCTTTCTTTCTACAAGCTTGGGAAAGATAAAAAATCTCAAGCCATAGAGGTCCTCTTTCTCGAGAGATTTATACAACTTGTTAGAAATGAGGGTGTAGTGGCAATAATAGTTCCAGAAAGTATTCTCGCAAAAAAGAATGAAGAAGACGTGAGGAGATTTATCTTAGGATATGACCTGCTCGCAATAGTTTCACTTCCAAGAGGAATATTTAGATCGAAAAATGAGACAACTTCGAAAACTTCTATATTATTTATAAAAAAGAAGGTAAATAGTGGGGGCAAAATTCTTGTTCTGGAGATAAAAAATCTAAAAGATCTTGAAGAGATTTCAAAAAATCCTAAAAGAGTGTATGAAATAGGAAAGCTCGTAGAACCAAGAGTTGAAAACTTATCTCCAAGCTTTTATGATACTTTACCTGAAATTGCTACAAAATTACCTATTAAAAATCTTGAGGAATTGATCGAGGAAATCAGAACTGGTGGAACTGAATATGGAGTAAAAAGAAAGTTTATTGAAAAAGGTATTAGATACATCTCTGCAAAAGTCGTAACTCCTTTTGGTTTGAATTTTAGGAGAGATGAGAAATTCGTAGAAGAGAACAGCATTATGGATAAGAAATTCGCTCATGTTAAAAAAGGAGACCTTCTTTTTGTCCGCGTAGGCGTGGGCTGTAGTGGTAGAGCTTGTGTAGTAGTTGATGAGGACGATTTTGGTATTGCGGATGATTGGATCTACATTATAAGGCTCAAAGATCGAGAGCTCATGCCTTTCTACTTGGCGATTTTCATGCAGAGCAGATATGGAAAAACGCAAATTGATAGGATGAAGAGAGGTGTTGGAACAGTTACAATTCCACAGATCGAACTGAAAAAGCTTAGAGTTCCAATTCCAAACGATGAATTCTTGAAAGAAGTTAAAAACAGGTATCTGGGGATGGTTAAGAATTTAAGAGAACAAAAACTTGATCTGGCAGAAAGAGAGTATAAAGAGCTTGTAAAAATGGTTGAGAAGAGAATTTATAACTAAAATTTTCACTCTTTCCAATTTAAATCTCTACATATTCCAATTTTGTTTTCAATTATTTTCCTCATATCCTCTCTATGTGTCCGAGAGGCTATTAGAAAAGCCTTAAGGAGACCCAAGATATGCTCTTTTTTAGGTTTCCAGCTTACTATCTCGTTTTTCTTAGCACTTCTACCGACAAGAGGTTCAGAAACTTGAAGATCATTGCTGTCTGCTGGGATGTAGATAAAAACCATTGCCTGATACCCAACCGCTCTTTGTTTGTGTCTCAAAACAACATCTATAAAAGTTCTGTCTTTGAATTCCAGCCTTAGTAGTGGTGTTTTTTCGTAGATAACTCTAAAATCACTTAGAAATAATTCTGTTTTCATCTTTTCAATTCTGAAAGTCTCCTCAAAAGTAGTGATTTTACAGAGCTGGTTTACAATTGCGCATATCTCTTCTTTCAAAATTTTTCCACTTTCATAAAAAGCTTTCAGAAGATATCCAAATTCTACAAGATCGTCTTGATCTAAGTAAGAGATCTGCCACTCTATGTAGTCCTCGGGGGTAATTTCGGTCTGTTTAACAGCAATCGGCACAATTTCCTCTTTCTCTCCTTTTTTAATGACTCTTTTTACTCTCACTTTGCTCGTTGGGAGAGTGTAGGAAGTTTGCAGAAGATAAAGGTGTCTTTTTTGATGCAATCGCAAAACTTTTTAGTATTTTTAACCATGGAATGACAGATCTTTTGTTGTTTATATAGGTTACATGAGAAAACTTTCTGAAACCGTAAAGCTAAGATAGGATTTTGCTCATAACCGAACAAAAATTTTTAAAATCGGAAACCTATGAAAAGCATGGATCTGATTTGCAGATTCGTTTTTAAAGATGGAAAAGAGTTCGGAGAAAGCATTGACGTCTTCGACAACCATTTGATAGTAAAAGTTTATGACAAATTCATAGCGATTCCGATGAAATGCGTTAGCTTCGACGGTGAGAAGATCACGATCACGGACTTTGACGAACAAAAAGCCTTGGAACTCGGAATCAGATGGGTGGAAAAATCGAAGGCGGTAAGTGAGGAAGAGTTGAAGAATTTCGGTTTTGAAGATGGAGTTTAAGCAAGTAATCGTTGTTAGAGATGATCTTGAGCTTTCAAGAGGGAAGCTTGCTGTTCAAGTAGCCCATGCGAGTATATTGGGCTTCTTAAAAAGTGAAAAAGAGAAAAGAGAACGCTGGCTTCGTGAGGGGCAAAAAAAGATCGTCTTAAGAGTGAAAAACCTTGAGGAGCTTTTTGCAGTCAGAGATAAAGCTGAAAAGGAGAAAATTCC
>JANXDV010000060.1 GCA_025058955.1 Archaeoglobaceae archaeon
TTTCTGCTCGTTTCTATTAGTAAAGCGATTTTTGGACTTTGAACATAAAAACTTTGTGTTCTTCTCTAAAGTCAGATCACCCAGAACTCAGCATAATCTTAAATCGAAATTTTGGATAGCTTTGAAAGATTAAAATATAGATTAAAAATCTAATCTCTTTTGACTAAAACATTTTCCGGCTTTCCTGCTGGTGGAGTGTAGTTGTGGGGATAAATTCCCACTCTCTGAGCCTCCTTTATTAACCAGTCTCTGTGATCTGGATGGGCTATATTAATTAAGGCTGTAGCACGATCTCTTATTGAATAACCTCTGAGATAAGCTACTCCCCATTCGGTAGCAACGTATTGAACCATTGTTCTTGGAACTGTGACAGCAGAACCTTGTGGTAGGATGGGCAAAATCCTTGAAGATCCGTTGTAGGTTGAGTAAAGAGCGAGAACCGATTTGCCCTTTCGATCTTTGCTGAATAAGCAACCCATTACAAAGTCAAGTTGCCCACCAGTTCCGCTGATCTGGAATAGCTTGCATGTTGGCGTTAGTAATCCAATCTGCTCAGAATTTACTTGCCCCATCAGATCTATCTGTGCTGCTTGATTCAAAGAGAACATCTTTGGTTGCTGTGAAATGATGAAGGGATCGTTTGTATACTCTACTGGATAAGTTGCAACAGAGGGATTTCTATTTATAAAGTCATATAATTTTCTCGTTCCAATAGTGAATGTGAACACCGATTTGCCTTTGTCAATCTTTTTCTGGCTATTCGTAATTATACCCTCCTCTATCAGCTCCATAGTTCCGTCTCCGATCATTTCTGTATGAAGTCCAAGCTCTTTAAAGTCATACTCCTTTAGCAATTTTATCACAGAGTCTGGTAGAGAACCAATTCCAACTTGTAAAGTTGAGCCGTTTTCGATCAGCTTGGCTTCTATTATGTTCTCTGCAATCATTTCGTCCTGTTCAGTCGATGGCAAGGTGAATGGTAAGCAAGGTGTTGGCAATTCATCTTCTACGATGTAGTCTACTTCAGAAATGTGTATTGTTTCATCGTATCCACCATTAACCCATGGCATATCTTTCTTAACAACTACAACAACTTTCTTAGATGATTCTGCCAAAGCCTTCATATGTGAGCAAGTTATTCCAAAGTTAAAGTATCCGTGTTCATCCATTTGCGTTGTAACGAGATATGAGATGTCAATTTTCCCGCCATGGACTTCTCTTGTTATTCTTGGCACGTCATAGTAAAGATTTGGTAGATAAATAGTGGCACCGATCTCCTTTGAAAATGCTCTGCAACCCAAGTGAACAAAACCACTCATCCACTTGAACACTTCACACTGCGGATCTTCTTTAAGGAATTCGTAGGGAAGAACGTCTATAAAAGTCGATACAACGACTTCTTGGAGCTCATTTTTCCTTTTTGCAAGGTGCATGTCGATTGCATGAGCGAAGCTCATTGACCCTCCCAAAGCTATGACGTTATTGCTACCAACCATTTTGGCTGCTTCTTCCGCAGAAATAAGCTTATTTTTATATTCGCTGTTTTCTACCATGGTGCACCACTCTCGCCTTTTAGTTTTTCCGAGATATTTAAAATTTACGAAATATATTTTATAGTTAATATTTAAAAATCGAGCTAAGTTCTTAAGTTTTTCTGATCTATCTTTCCTCAAAAAGCTCTCGATTTCCTATGAGTGGGTAAGAAAGGATAAAAACATGAGTTGAATAGAGGGATAAATTTTTTAAAGACAAACTCTTTTTTTGTCTTATGAAGTTCCTCCCGATCCTCTTACTGCTGATCATAATCTCCGTTTCAGCTCAGAGAGTCGAAGAAATTACGAATTTGAATTTAACCGCTTTAGTTGATGATAAAGTTCATTTTAGGTATGAATTGACGATCAAGAACTTGATAGACAAACCATTGGTTCCGGGAGTTTGCGAGATAAGGCTACAGAAAGTTAAACCGATCGATCTATTTATCATACCAATCCCTTTTACAGAAGAAAGAAAAGCGGTGAAAGTTGAGAATTTGCAAGCATATTCAGGAAACATGAACTTCAAAACGAGTTTTGAAGAAAAAGAGGATTTTTCTGTGATTTACTACGAGATTTGGTATCCAATAGAGCCAAATGGTGAGATGCAAGTAGTGTTGGAGTTTGATGCGGATCTCGTAGAGCGTGGAATTTTATTCAAAAGTGTTAGCGTGCCAATTGGAGGAGACGTTGATATAAGAAATATTAATTTGGACATAAGATCCGATTGGAACACGTGCTACATTGAACCGAAAGAGCTTAAATCGATTCCAGCCGGTCATTTAGCTTTTGTAACTGCAGAATTCTCTTTATTGCCTTTGCCGATGCTTCCGATTAGAGGTTACATACTCTTCTGGGGGTTTGTGCTCGTGGCTCTTGGAATAGCAGTGGTGTTGAGGAGAAGATGAGAGTCTCCGCTATACTCCTATTGCTGATCACCGGGATTGCCAATGCCTGTGTGCTGGAGATAAGAGAGACGACCTTTTACGTTAATGGAACTCAGGAGGTAAGCAGAAATTGGGTCGTAGTAAACTTCACGAACGTATACCCTTATGAGATCTACGATGTTCAAATCGAGAAAATTGCTCAAATTCCCACAGTTTTACCGGGACAGAATGTCAAGATCGATCCTTATCTCACTCTAAATCCAGTAGAGTTTCCCATCACTTTTAGGGCAAGTTTTGAGGATCTGGGTGACAGAAGCTTGGTGAGATATTCTGTAGAAAATCTTGGGGAGGAGCAATTGGATATTTTAATTTCTTTTCCAAAATTTGAAAGTTTTCTGGATTGTGAAGGTTGTGAATTTGGCGAAAGAATAAATTTCAATCTATCGATCTCTCCAAAGTCTTCTGAGAATTTTACAATTTTTACCACCCGATCTTTTCAAATTCCCGATGCAGAAGTTATCTTTAAATTTTTGAAGACTCAGAACGTGAGTTTTGGCTTAAAGGTTCCAATGAGCATAGAAAAGGGAAATAGAGGTGAATGGATTGCAAAATTCCAGACTTCAAATCCTACAGACAGAGAAATTGACTTAAAAGTAGAGTCTTGGGCAGATCTTTGTGGAGCAAGAGTTGAAATCCTTAATGAGAGTTTGAAGTTACCTCCAGGAGGTATTTTCTCAGAGTCTACAGAGTTAAAAAGTGCTTGTGTTCCGATCTTCTTTTTTAAAGTCATTGCGAGAGTTGAAGATTTTTGTAAATACGAGATCATTCCCAGCTCACTTCTCGCTGGAAGATACGCCTTGGGTTATGCGACATTAAAAGGCTTCTATTATCTTCCACCCACCCCCCTTCCACCTCCAGCCCCTCCAATTGGACCAGGTTTTGGTCCACCCGCACCAATTCCAACGATCCCATTAGCTCCATCGCCAATTCAGACTCCAAGCTACTTTACGACTTCTCCAGAAGTAGCGATTACTAGTCCCAAGCCTATACCTTTGGAGATCGCAGTAGTGTATGCGATCATGATGGTTCCCGCCACATTTGGGGCATTCTTAGCAATGATCTTCTTTCCAGTGCAGACAAGAAGGGGCGTTGTTCTATCTGGTAGCAATGCAAAGCTCGCGGGAATGCTTTTTTTAAAGATGAAAATTTACACAATACCATCTAATCCTGTAAGGGGGGGAATTCTGATCGAGGTTGATCGAGAAGTGGTCTCAACTCTCGTTTCATATGGGCTGGAACTTGAAGATGCGGAGTTAATAGCTGTTGCCATAAAAGTTAAAAAGCCGATCATTGCAAGAAATCAAATGGTTGCGAGAGTTGCATTATCCTGTGGAGTCCCGGTGATCGGGTATGGAAGATCTTGAATCTCTTATGGAGGAGGTTATTAGAAAGGTCAGAATTCGAGATACACTTTCCGCCATTCTAATATCATCAGCCTTCGTCCTCTTCGGTTTGTTAATGCTCATACTCTTAGATGTCATTTTCATAGGGGGTTACTTGAAAAGCACTCTATCTATAGCACTCTTATTTGCTACTTGGGCTCTAATGGTTAGTGGGATCTACCTTCTAACCTCAATGCCAGCTCCAAAATTACCTTCGAAGATCGTTGCGGATTCTTCTGGAGTGATTGGACTACTTCAGAGAAAGTATCCTGGGAAGATCTATGTAACGAGAGAAACATTCAAAAAGCTCCCCCCTGCGGTTGGACTGAGAACGAATCTTGAAGTTATAGATGTAGATCAGGGAGAGGTTAAAAAATTTAGCAAATACGGGGAAGAGTTGGCTAATGCAATTGTAGCAGCAAAAAAGATCAAAGCAAAGGTTGTAAGCTCAGAGAGAAGGAAATTGGAAGGAGTAGAAGTCATAAAGCCAGAAGATGTAAAACTATAGGTTTTCGATAAATACTGCGAAAAGTTTATTAAATTCACACATTTTTTCCTATTTATGGCAATATTAGTAGCTTTAGATGAAAAATCGAAAAGAACAGAGAGAGTCGTTAACTTCTCGATTGAGGAGGCAAAATTGAGGAAAGAAAAACTATTTTTTGTGCATTCTCTCTTTGGCGGTGAGAGAACAGAGCAAAAAGAGATCGATGCGGGTGAAGAATTATTGGAGTGGGCTGAAGAAACTGCAAAGAAAGCAGGGGTTGATTGCGAAACGAGACTTCTTGTTAGGGGGAAAGAAGCTGCTGAGGACATAGTTGAGTTTGCAAATGAGATCAAGGCAAGCATGATCGTTATTGGTGTCAGAAAAAGAAGACCCACAGGTAAGGTTCTGTTTGGAAGCGTCGCTCAAGACGTAATTCTAAATGCGAGTCAGCCTGTTATATGTATTAAGTAGTAGTATAAATATAAAATATTTTATATAATTTTTTATTTTAATTCATCCCACTTTCTTCTCTTTTTTAAACGACCAATGGCAGTATTGATCGCAAAGATCAAGACGATAGCTAAAAAGATCGCAAATATGTAGATCGAATAATTTTTCACTATGGAAATTATGTCAATGCCACCAGATTTCTGTGTATAGGATGCTTCGTTGTAAAGTTTCTCTACTTTTTCTCTCAGTTCATTAATACTAATTTCAAGCTTTTTGCCCTCTTCATAAGCTTTTGCGAACTCTGATCGGTCAATATAATCTTTAACTACTCTTAAGTTGTTTCTAAGCAACTCGTTATTAGCCTTCAAGCTTGCAAAATTTGAACTAAGATTTGCAAAGTTTTCTGTGCCTCTGAGACTCTGGATCAGAAGCTGTAATTCCTCCAATTTTGTTGTGAGATTTACGGAGCTATTGTAAAGTTTTTGATAGATCTCTTCCGCCCTCAACTTATCCGCGAGATTTGTCAAATTAACGATCTTCTCTTTCAGTCTTTTAAGAGTATCATCCGCTAAGATGTATTCTCCACCGTTAAATGCATTTTCTGCTTGTTTAAGTAGATTTTCTGCACTCTTAAATTCTTCCTCACCGTATCTAATACCTTCAGCATCGAGCTTGCTTTTTGTATTTGAAAGTTCTACTCTCAGGGAGCTTAGATCCATAATGAAGGCGGTCTTATTCACAACCCTGATATTAGCTGGTTTCAGCGCATCGCTTGTCGCCTCTTCCGCACTCGCAACTAATACACTCATCTCTTTTAATCTCAAATTAGTTTCGGGAACTTTTCCAATGAGATTTGCGGAAATGTAATCGACACCTTCTCGTCCCTCTTCAGCGATCGAGTAGTATTTCACCTCAATTGCGATAGAAGAGTCTTTGAAGTCTTGCTTTACTCCAGAAACTCCAGCATATTTGATTTCTAAAATCCAGTCAGGATTTAGAAGGGGTGTTCGGAAATAGTAACTTCTTGGATTTCCTGGTTCACCTCCAATTTTTAGCTTCTCGTTTGCGGATTTCGGGGATATGACGTAATTTACTTGAACTGTATCTCCAGCAAAGAAGTAATCTTTTTCTGGAGATATTTTGATCTCTATGCTAAAATTGGCAGAGGTCAAAGTTTCCAAACCCATTGCTGTGTGCATCAGCAGTAGAATGATTGTCGCTACAATTAGCGTTCGCATGAAAAAAACTTGCAATATAGATTTAAAAAATTTTTCTTTCCAAATACTTTGCCCTGTTTAAGCCACTATGATCGGTAAAAAGATTTGGAAGGAACTCCTTTTTTGGAAAGAAATTCGGTTGGGTAAGATTCATGATTATGCTTAAAAAAATGCCCGGAGCCGGATTTGAACCGGCGACTGTTCGGTCTTCAGCCGAACGCTCTCCCAGGCTGAGCTACCCGGGCTTAAATTAAGTCTTGGTTGAGTATTTTTAATTTTCGCTACAAACATCTGATTTCTGAGAGTGAAAAGCAGACAGCTTTATAAGTATATGGGTGTGATGGGAGTTGCATGATCAGAAAAGAGTTTGAGAAATTCGAGAAG
>JANXDV010000061.1 GCA_025058955.1 Archaeoglobaceae archaeon
ATCTCCAGTTCTAACTTTGGGACAATACTTCAAGCATTCATGCCCGCACTTCTTTGGCTGACACCTTTCTTTATCGATCACCGCTATGCGCATCCCTAAGGCGAGCGTTGACTGGGTATAAGAATATTTATATCCCCTCTTTCATTCTGCAATCCATGGAGAAGATCATTGAACAGCTTAAAGCAGGAAAATTCGTAATAGTTTGTGAAGAGGATAAAAATTTTCTCTGTATTCCTGCGGAAATCGTTAACTCTGATGCCATAAACTTCATAATGAAGAACTGCGATGAAATACGCCTTTCATTGCCTTGGAGTAGAATTTCATCGCTCGGATTGAATAAATTCTTTTTTAACGGTAATGTGATTCCGATCGATCCGAGAGTTGAAAGAATTTCAGCAGAAGATAGAGCAAATTTTATAAAAAATCTTGTTTTTGGAGATCTCGATCCAAATGAGATCAAATTCCCTGGAAGGATCTTTGTTGAAGAGACTAAGGAGATGGGTATTCTTGAGCGACCGGGAATTGCTGAAGCCTGCTCTGATCTCGCAAGACTTGCTGGTTTTAAAGCTTCTGCAGTTTACGCTCCAATTATAACACCAGAAGGCAATGTCGCTGGAAGAGATTATGCGGAAGATTTCTCCAATTTGCATTCAATACCCTTAATAAGCATAAAAGAGCTAATAGAGTTCAGACTTAAGAGTGAAAAGATCGTTGAAAGACTCGTCGAAGCGACACTGCCCACAAAGTTTTACGGAACTTTTAAGGCAATTGGCTACAAAAGTCCAATTGGGGAGATCATAGCTCTTGTCAAAGGAGATGTTTCCAAGGGGGATGTTCTTGTCAGAATTCATTCTGAGTGCCTCACTGGAGACGTCCTTCATTCCTTGCGTTGCGATTGTGGTGAACAGCTTGAGAGTGCTTTAAAGATGATCGATCGAGAGGGAAAAGGAGTGCTGATCTACATGCGAGGACATGAAGGTAGAGGAATTGGGCTCATAAACAAGCTCTTGTCTTACAAACTTCAGGAGAATGGTATAGACACGGTAGATGCAAACATAAAACTTGGATTTCCACCGGATCTTAGGAGTTATGGCATATCAGCGCAAATTTTGATGGATCTCGGTGTTAGAAGTGTTCGATTGCTCACAAACAACCCTCTGAAGATCGAAGAGCTTGCAAAGTATGGTTTTAAGGTGAAAAGAGAATCGATCGAGGTTGAGCCAACTGAAGTGAATCTGAGCTACCTAAAAACGAAGAGAGACAAGATGGGGCATTTCTTATGCATAAACGATTAAAATCACTCTGCTTTGAGAAAGTTTTAAAAACATTCCCTATGGCTATATAAACGCTGGGCCCGTGGCTCAGCCAGGACAGAGCGCCGGCCTTCTAAGCCGGAAATCGCGGGTTCAAATCCCGCCGGGTCCGCTTTTGATTTTGTTATGAGAACTATTAATGGTCGAATTTGGAATTTGGAGGATTTTAGTAAATTCTTAACGCTAATTTCAGAATTTTAGCATCCTTCTCACGTCTCTCATCTCAAAACCACGGTCCAGCAGAATATAAACTGCCAACGTATACTTCGAGCCTAAATATGGTGGAGGGTAGTTCACATCTTCCTGCAATGCGATCCATTTGAGTGTGGATAAGAAAATAAACACTTCCCTTTTCAAATCCTCTTCAAAAGCTTCAAATTTTTTCATGATCTCTCCCATACTCTTCCTGTAGCGAACAAATCCAAAGATCGAATCTAGTAACAGTTCCCCAAGTCTAAGATCATTGTTTTTCAGTTATAAAAAAATCTCACCAAGATCCACGTGTGTGGGAATCTTTAAATCTGGATCCAGAATGGGAGAAAAACGCCAAACTATAAAATCAAATTCACTCTTTTTACCCGGAAACTGTATATATACCTTGTAGTTACCAAGATCCTCTACGAGAATCAACTTTTGAACGTTGTTCGAAATCTTCAGTCTGTTCTTAACAAAATCTCTTGCCTCATTCGGCAAAGGTAGGCGCTCCAGAGCTCCAAATCTATCATAATCATTGTTTAGAATTTTATTTTTTATTTCTAAATTCTCGTTTCTCATTCTCCGCATTCTTTCACCATTCTGCTGTATTTAAATTTTTTAAATTCTTTCTCTTCTTCAGGCTTCCTGAATATAAAGAGCTTCTCATGGAATATGAGCAAAAAATCTTTCTCCTTCATTTTACCCCAGATCTCTCGTGTTGTTTTCATCTTATGCTGGATCTTAACGACTTCTTCAGCAAGGATGAAGCCTTTGCTGAGAAAGAGATCGAGAACGTAATGTGATATTGGCACGTAATGCTTGTGGATCCTCGTATCCCCGATCAACATTGCCATATACTTTCCTTTTTTCAAAACCCTATAGCATTCCATTGCAATTTCCTCCAAAGCCTTCAAGTAGTCCTCGAGTTTCCTCATCACGGATATATTTCCCTCCGAACCATACTTTATTATGTTAAAGTATGGCGGATGTGTTGCAATTAGATCGATGCTTTCATTCTCGATCAATTCAAGCCTTCTTGCGTCTCCATGAAAAACCTTAACCCAGCTTTTTTCAAGATCCTTTACACTCAAATCTCCAATCTCCTCAGTAATTTTTGGTCTCTTTAAAGCTTTTTCCAAATAGTATAGTCTGTGAAGAGTCAGCATCACAGCTCCAAGCTCTATATCAACCCCTATACAATTCCTACCAAGCAATTTTGCCTCTATGGCAGTAGTTCCTGAGCCGACCATGGGATCGAGCACAACTTCTCCGGGCTCAGTATATCTTAGGATCAGAGCTCTTGCCATCTGTGGAGGCCAATTTCCCCTATAGTCTCCCTTATGCGTCGCCCACGATCCACGCTTAGGAAAGCTCCAAACAGTTGTAGAAACGTCTGTAAGCTCTTCAGCAGTTGGCTCCAATCGCCCGATCTCGAGTGGTTCAAGTTTGATCACCTGATCTTCAACTTGCACCTCTTTGAACTTCGAAACGTATTCGAGATAGTCTTCAAAAGAGACGAGTTTCAAAACAACACCTCAGCTTATTATAACTTTCTTAACTCCGTCAACCTTCAAAATTTCCTCAACCACTTTGCCCGGAATTTTTGTGTTTGTCACCACAGTCATTTTAGACTCAACGCTGATCTCTGGATCCTCCGCAAGGATATACCTTATCGAGATCCCTTCTCTTGCCAAAGCTCCAGCTACTCCAGCAACTATTCCCACCTTGCTACTTTCAGCATAAACTTCGAGAACCCCAAAGCCAAGATAGCGAGCAATTTCCGTAATGTTTGCAACTGGCTTAAGATTTGCAAAAACCTCTCTCAACTCTGGATCCCTCTCGATGTTCTGAATTGCAGAAACGACAACTTTACGATCAACACCAATTGCTTCGCCAATCTTAGCTGGAATTAGCTCGATCTTATCGCAAAATGCTTTTCCATTCCTAACAGAGATTCCCAACCGAAGAAATTCTCTAACTACAGCGATCTGCGAAGGATACTTCTCGAACTTCTCTGCAATCTTTCGCCACATAAAAAAAGTGGGATTTGTTGTTAATAAATTTTAGTAAAAAAATTACTTACCCTTCAGCTTGTCCAAAAGCTCTGGGATTATGTCGAATATGTTCGCAACTATTCCGTAATGAGCCACACCAAATATCGGTGCTTCAGGATCTTTGTTGACTGCAACTATTAGCTCGCTGTCCTTCATTCCCATGACATGCTGGAATGCTCCGCTTATGCCCAAGGCTAAGTAGAGCTTTGGCTTCACGACTTTTCCAGAAATACCGACTTGTCTATCTTTTGGTAGCCATCCATTGTCTATGACTGGTCTGCTTCCAGCTACAACTCCTCCAAGAGCTTTGGCAAGCTCTTCAGCCAGAGAGATGTTTGCAGCATCTTCAATTCCTCTACCCACCGCAACGATTATGTTTGACTTTGTTATGTCAACTTCTCCCGCTTCTGGCTGGATGTATTCGATGAACTTCCTTCCCGCTGGCTTCGATGGCTTTATTCCCGCATCGATGATCTTTCCACTCTTCTGAACTCCTTCCTTGAAAGCTCCTTGTCTAACTGTGAGAACACATGGCATCGATTTGATCTTAAGATCAACCATGATCTTGCCCTGCATCACAAATCTGGAAGCGACAAGACCGTTCGTAGCATTTACGCCAACTACATCTGTAACTATTGGAGCGTTGAGCTTCACCGCAAGATAGGGAGCATATTCCGCTCCTTGAGCAGTGTTTCCAATGAGCACAACATCTGGTTTTTCCTTCTGGAACAACTGGAGCAGAACGTCGATGTAAAGCTCGGGATTGTAGTTTTCAAGGCTCGCATCCTCGATCTTCCAAACCTTGTCCGCATACTTTGCAAGTTCTCCCGCAAATTTCGCAACGTCTTTTCCAATGACTACCGCATTGCTCTCTCCAAGCTTATTCGCCAAATTCAGCAGTTCGATGCTCAATGGATTTAGCTCTCCAAACCTGTGTTCAGCAACCGCAAAGACCTTCATCCTATCAACCCCCGATCTTTAAGAATTGCAATAAGCTTCTTAGCGATCTGCGATGGATCTCCAGTTATGAGCTCCGCTTTCTTCACAGGTGGTAGATACATCTTCGCCACTTCCACTGTAGACTTCTTCGGAGCTATATTCACTTCCTTAAGCTCCTTCGTCTTCGCCTTCTTAATGCCCATGATCGAAACGTATCTCGGTTCATTTATACCGCTCTGAATCGTTAGCAAGCATGGCATCGGCAATTGAACCGCTTCCTGATAACCGCCTTCGATCTCTCTCTTTACTTTAACCATTCCACTTCCAATTTCAATTGAAGTCACTGCGGTAGCAAAGGGCAAGTTGAGCATCGCTGCCAAGAGCACTCCAACTTGGGAGTTGTTGTAGTCTTGACTCATGAGACCAGCAAAGATCATGTCGAACTTCTCATTTTTTATCGCTTCGCAGATCACTTCTGCGGTTTGATAAGCATCGAGTCCCGCTTCGAATGGGATCTTTATCGCTCTATCCGCACCCATTGCAAGGCATTTTCTTAGAGTGTCTTCATTTTTTCCTACGCCAACAACTACAACTTCCCCACCCATCTTTTCCTTTATCCTTATAGCCTCTTCGACCGCATAGCGATCCCAATCGTTTATGTCAAAAACCGCAGTGCCGAGCGAGAGGCTTTTGCCATCCCCTGCAACTCCGACTTCGCTTTGCGGATCCGGAGCATGTTTTGCCAGCACGATAATTTTCATTTTATATCACCAAACCCAAGGCTGAAAGGTTGAATAAAAAATTTTCTATTTTAAAAAATTAGAATTCCAATTATTAACTTGGTTAGATGGGCACAAGCTCGTAGCTAAGGTAACCTTCTTTCCTCTTCACGATCTCAACTTTAACCCTCTGCCCTTGCTTCAGCTTTGGCTCTCCTCGGAACCATGCAAGAATTCTAACACCATCATCAAGTCTTGCGATTCCAACTGCGTATGGATCGTAATGAGAAAAGCTTGTAGGGCGGACATGGATCACAGTCAGAGTTTCAAGCACTCCTTCCTTCTTAAGCTCAATCCATTCCATCTCTGACTTCATACAGCTTGGGCAATCCTTCTGAGGTGGGAAGAAAATTCTTCCGCACTTGCATTTTGTTGCAAGCAGTTTTCCTTCTTTCAAACCCTCGTAGAACTTCTTTATACCCTCTACGGAAAGTATGTATCTCAATTTAAGCTCTCGAACATCAAACCACTGCCAAACTCCGCTTTTCTCATCTGGGATTATTGGAAAGCCAGTCTTCTCAATTGCTTCTTTAACGTCCATTTTCATCACCTCTTCTCAAGCCCGTAGATCGTAACATACGAGTAATGCCCAGTTCCACCAACGTTGTGCGTTAGCCATCTTCCATTCTTTATGTCCGCTTGCCTTCCTTTTTCAGCCTTTCTAAGCAACTGCTTATAAGCCTCAACCGCCATGCTCACGCCAGTTGCCCCTATTGGATGCCCTTTAGCCTTAAGCCCACCATCGACGTTTACTGGGATCCTTCCGCCAATGTAAGTCTGCCCTTCTCGTGCCAATTTATATCCCTCTCCACGCTTACAGAAGCCAAGATCCTCGTATGCCATGATCTCCGCTGAGGTGAAGCAATCGTGCACATTCGCTCCATCGAGCTGTTTAACTGGATCTTCGATCTTTGCAAGCTTGTAAGCTTGCTCTACAGCATATCGAGCTGAAGCCAAGCTTGTGAAGTCTTCTCTTCTGCTTAAATTCGCAGTTCCAGTTCCAACACCTTGTGAGAGAATCCAAACCTTTTCTTCTATCCCCAATTCTTTCACTTTCTTATCGCTCGCGAG
>JANXDV010000062.1 GCA_025058955.1 Archaeoglobaceae archaeon
AGTTGTAACTCTGAAAGCGTAGCCGAAGGTGTTCATCGCTCCACCTATCTCTCGATCTTTTTAACACTTCGCATCATTTTCAATTTTTTCTTGTGGTTATATAAAATGTCGAAGTTGCTACCGCGATCGTTTCTCCATTCTCATCCTTTAACTCACCATAACCTACCGCTACCTTGGAACCTATAAAAAGAGGTTTTGCTCTGGCAATAATTTTTCCTTTCGAGACGGGCTTGAGATAATGAACATTCAGCTGAGATGTTATGGCCAATTTACCTTTTTCAATAAGTTCTTTGTTGATGTTGAGCCCAATTGCGGAATCGAGAATACTCGCTATTGCTCCACCATGAACCATTCCAAGAGCCTGTAGATGTTTTTCCTCGACGTTTATCTCCACAGAGATCTCATTTTCTCCCATTCTTATCTCCATTCCAATGAGCTTATACCATGGAGCGCTTCCTACAGTTCTAACAAATTCATCAACAAGACCCATAAAATTGATCTGAAGGAGCTTTAAAAAGCTTTCAAATCTTTTTAAAAAAGGATATATAGATCCAAAAATGTTTTGCAATGGGCATGGAGGTGACTTAGATGGACTACAAAAACTATAAGGATGTTAAAGTTGAAATCGTAGAGGGAAATATAGCAAAAGTTTACCTTAATAGACCAGAAAAAATGAATGCAATAAATTCTACTTTAAGGCGAGAGTTGGAAGATGCGATGAAGAAATTGGCTGAAGATGATTCAATAAGAGTGGTAATTTTAACTGGTGCGGAGATCCAAGGAAAAAGAAAATCCTTTTGCTCTGGTGACGATCTCGTAGATCCTGGTTTCTCTGGGAGCAGTCCAACGGTTCTTTCAGATTACTCCAAGACTGTTGCACAGATCTTCAGACTATTCAATCTGATCGATGACTTCCCAAAACCAGTGATAGCAATGGTGAATGGACTTGCGATTGGTGGAGGTGTTGAGATGGCTCTATGCTGTGATTTCATCTTTGCATCAAAAGAAGCGACCTTTAGCTTTCCACAGATCAATCTCGGAATGACTCCTGCTTGGGGAGCTACGCAAAGGCTTACAAGAAAAATTGGGGAATCGAGGGCAAAAAGACTGATCTTCACCTGCGAAACAATTGATGCGGAAACTGCTAAGAGCTTTGGTATAGTAGATGAAGTCCTTCCAGCAGAGAAATTGGAGGAATTCACGATCAACTTTGCAAAGAAGATCGCCGAGAAGAATCCCTTGCTCATTCAGATTGCGAAGTTTGAGATCGAAAAAGGAAAGGAATGTTCGCTTCAGTCTGGGCTTTACTATGAGGTTCTTTCGATCATGCTCTCTATAGCGAGTGGAGAACTTAAAGAAGCGGTTCAGGCATTCTTTGAGAAGAGAAAGCCAGAGTTTAAGATGAAGTGATTTTTCTTTATTTTATTTCTATTCATTCATCAAATATTTCTCAATAGTCTCTATCAGTTTCTTCTTGGTAAAAGGTTTCTCTATTATTTCAAGAGCTCCCGCCTCGAGGATCTCTTTTCCCTTCTGTGATGCAAAGGCGGTAACTCCAATGATCTTTGCATTTGGATACTTGCTCTTGATCTCTTTCGTCGCTTCGATTCCATCCATAACCGGCATCATTATGTCCATTAAGACTATGTCTGGTTTGAACATTCGGTAGTTATTGACCGCTTCTTTTCCATTAGTTGCGGTTATTACCTTGTATCTCTCAGATAGCATAGTTTCTAAGACTTCCAAGACCGCAGAGTCGTCTTCCACTATTAGAACCCACTTAGGCATAATTCCTCTTGTTTATTGGTTTTTTAAGGTTTACCATCTCTCGTAATGAATTCTTTCTTGTTTAAATCTATCAGAAGCTTCAAAGAATTCTTCTTCGCTGTGCGGATATCCAAGGGCTACGAGGCTGAAGACTATGATCTCATTAGGAACACCAAGAACTTCTGCAATTGCCTTCATTCTGCTCTGAATTGGATATACTCCAAGCCAGCATGAGCCAATTCCAAGAGCTCTTGCAGACAGCAAAATATTCTGAGTTGCAGCACTGCAGTCTTGGATCCACATTGGATTTGGATACTTCGAAAGCCTTGGATCGCAACAAACCGCAATCGCAGCTCCAGCTTTTACAAGCATTTTTCCGTATGGATGTGCATTGCTCAATTCATTGAGCTTTTCTTTGCTTTTAATAACGATAAAATGCCAAGGCTGTTCATTTCCTGCAGAGGGTGACTGAAATGCGGCTCTCAGAATCTTATTAAGATCTTCCTCAGAGATCTCCTTTCCTGTGAAGCTTCTTATGCTTCTTCTCGTATATATTATTTTCAAGCAATTCTCCATGATTTTCATAATCTCCCGATTTTAAGATTTTTGGTATTATTTTTAATTTGAATTGTGTTATTAACTGCTACTTTTGGATAAAAAATTATTTAAAATAATATTTGACCTAAATTAAAATTTATCGCTTTCGTAAACAGACTTTGAGCAATCTAAGAACGCATATAAATGAGAAATTATGTTAGATTTGTCTCCGATAAAAACCGATAAATACAAATAAAGGTTCGCAAAGATGTTGCAAGAATTGGTCACTTGAGGTGATGGTTGATGGCTGAAAGAAAGAAAATCGAAATTCCTCCAGGAGCAAAAGTGAAAGTCAGCGTCGGCGCAGAGGAGAAATTCCCATTCGACATATCTCCGATGTATGAGGGCGAAAGAATACGCAAGGAGGACATGTTCGTAGAACTTGGAGGACCAAAGGAAGTAAAATTTGAACTCGTTATGGCTTTGCCAGCGGATCAAGTGGAGGACATGAAAGTAACTCTCGTCGGGCCAGATCTTGACGAAATGAAAGAAGGTGGCAATTATCCATATGCGATGATCTATTACATCGCGGGAAGCAAAGTTGAGACAGATCTTGAGCCAGTCATTGAGCGCAGAAACCATGATTTCCAGAATTACATCGAAGGCTACATGCACTTGAACCAGAGATACGATGTCTGGGTAAGAATTGGTAAAAATCCAGTTAAAAAAGGTTTAAAGAGCTTAATACAGATTGCAAAAGCTACAATGATGCTTTACAAGAATGAGTTGCCGTTCATTGAAAAAATAGAGGCGCTTTACGTAACTGACAAAGCCTTGGTGGAAAAGCTGCTTAAAGAAGTTGCAATGCCGATTTATGAAGAAAGAGATCGAAGAGTCGAGATGCTTCACGATGAAGACGTTCAAGAGTTCTATTCATGCACACTCTGCCAGAGCTTTGCTCCAACGAATGTCTGCGTAGTCTCTCCAGATCGCCCCTCGCTTTGCGGAGCTATTAGCTGGTTCGATGGTAGAGCTGCGGCGAAAGTTGATCCTGAAGGACCAAACAAAGCAATTCCAAAAGGAAATGTTGTTGATCCAATAGGCGGAGAATACAGCGGTGTTAACGAGTTTGCTAAGCAAGAGAGTGGTGGAGAATATGAAAGAATTAAGTTGCACAGCTTCTTCGAATTCCCGCATACAAGCTGTGGATGCTTTGAAGTCATCGGCTTCTACATGCCGGAAGTTGATGGGATTGGATGGGTTCACAGAGGTTATGCAAGCCCAGCTCCAAATGGCTTGACTTTCTCAACGATGGCTGGACAAACAGGTGGAGGAAAACAAGTTGCTGGTTTCCTTGGCGTTGGAATGGCTTACTTCAGGAGCAAAAAGTTCATCCAAGCTGATGGCGGTTGGTATAGAGTTGTATGGATGCCAAAAGAACTGAAAGAAAGACTGGCGAAGTATATTCCAGACGACATTAGAGACAAGATCGCCACAGAGGAGAATGCGAAGACTCTCGAAGAGCTTAAGGAATTCTTGAAGAAAGTGGATCATCCCGTTGTTAAAGGCGTTGTAAGAAAAGTTGATGGTAAGAAGATCACAGAAGGATGGGCTGAAGTTAAGGAAGAAAAGAAGGAGGAAGTGAAAGTAGCTCCCGCTCCAACCGCTCCATCTCCCGCTCCATCAGCTCCAGCAGTAGCTCAGCCAGCAATTATGCCAATGCAAATGCCTGCTTTACAGCTACCAGCAATACCAATGCCTTCGCAAACTGCTCCAGCTGGTATAAAACTCGTTATAAAGGATGCAAAGATCACAATTGGCAAAATAGTTGTGAAGAAAGGAAAGGGGGAAAGCTGATGGAATTAGAGGGAAAGAAGATCAAGCTTATCCTTGTAGGAGCGGAGATCAAGATCCCAGAGATCATAATTGAGGAAGAGGAATGACTACTGTAGCGGTAACTGGTAAGGGGGGGACAGGAAAAACACTTGTCTCCGCCCTCCTCATCCATTTTATTTCTAAAAAGAGTAGCAAAGTGCTTGCAGTGGATGCGGATCCAGACAGTAATCTTGCGGATGCGCTTGGAGTTGAAGTCGAGAGAACTCTGGGAGAGATAAGGGAGATCTTTCAGGAGAGCAGAGATGAGATGGGGACGATGAATAAGGAGCAATGGCTTGAAGGAAAAATATATGAAGCTATTTGTGAATGCAAGGGCTACGATCTGCTTGTAATGGGTCGTCCTGAGGGAGAGGGCTGTTATTGTTTTGCAAATTCTTTGCTTAGAGGTGTGCTTAAAAAGTTGAGAAGACATTATGACTACGTGATCATCGACAGCGAAGCGGGACTTGAGCATTTCAGCAGAAAAACGATCGATAGCGCAGATTACATTCTGATCGTTACTGATATGTCTAAAAAAGGCTTAGCAACTGCAAAGAGAATAAAAGAGCTTTCAAAGGAGTTGAAGCTGAACTTTAAAGACATAATGCTTATTGCAAATCGCATAGCGAATGAGGATGCGGAAAAAAGAATTAGAGCTTTTGCAAACGAGGAGGGAATTAAACTGCTCGAGATCCTCCCTTACGATGAGAGAGTTGTCGAATTGGACTTAAAAGGATTGCCGGTCGTTGGATTGGATGAAAATTCTGAAGTTTATAAGAGAATGAGTAAAGTTGCGGAATTTTTGACGGGGTGAGAGATTGAAATATACACTTGAAGATTTTCTAAAGTTGTTGAAAGAATACAACGTTGAAAAACTTGAGGATGTCAAAATAGAGGGGGACTTGGAGATCGAATTCGAAGGTTCTGCGGTTGACTTATCCTCGCTTACCGCTTTATATTCTTTGTTAAATGAATTTAGAAATTTCTTCTATCACACAAACATGGCTTTAGGCTATCTGCAAAGAATTTCGACAATGCTTGGAATTCCAACACCATTCCAGATTCCACAAGTGGCTCCTACAGCTGTAGCTCCCGCTCCAGTTCCAGTAGTTGCTGAGCTAAAGCTTCCTGAGAAGTTGATTGAAGCCAGATTCGAGGCGCCGAAGGTGGAGTATTCTGGTTATGTTGAAGAAGTCGTTTTAGGGGCTACAAAGGCGGATGGAGGAACAAGAGACTATGTTGTGAAGCTTGGCGGAGAAAAAAGCCTTGCTTTCTACATCTTCGATAAACCACAGCCGAATTTACCTGCAATTGCCATCGATGTATTCGATCGCCCACCAGCGCTTGCTAAGGCGGTTAAAGTTCACTATGAAGACGTCGTTGGGAGTCCAGCGGAATGGGCGAAGAAGTGTGTGAAGAAGTTCGGAGCGGACATGGTGACAATTCATTTAGTTAGCACAGATCCCTTGCTTGAAAACACACCCGCAAGTGAGGCGGTAAAGGTAGTTGAAGATGTTCTTCAAGCGGTGAAGTGTCCAATAATCATTGGTGGTAGTGGAAACAAGGATAAGGATCCTGAAGTTCTTGAAAAAGCTGCAGAAGTTTGTGAGGGCGAAAGAGTGATGCTTGCAAGTGCTACACTTGACATGGACTGGGAAAGGATTTGCAATGCTGCGAAGAAGTATGGACATGTCGTTTTGAGCTGGACTCAAATGGACATAAACAATCAGAAGACACTCAACAGATATCTGCTGAAGCGTGCGGGATTGCCAAGGAATAGCATCGTTATGGATCCAACCACAGCAGCTTTGGGCTATGGCTTGGATTACGCTTTTACCAACATGGAGAGAATAAGGATCAGCGCCCTTAAAGGCGATACCGATCTGAACTTCCCAATCTCAAGCGGAACTACAAACGCTTGGGGTGCAAGAGAGTCTTGGATGACGGATTCACCACTCGAAGGTGACACGCCATGGGGACCAAGAGAGCTTAGAGGTC
>JANXDV010000063.1 GCA_025058955.1 Archaeoglobaceae archaeon
AAGTTCAAAGATGAAAAAGTCTATAAAGTGAAAAAGGTGCTGAACGAGGATTGTGTCGAACTTGAAAATGGTTTAGTTGTTAAACTACTCGGAATAAAAGTTTTGCCTGAGAAACGTCTCAATGCCAAAGAATATCTTGAGAATTTTGTAAAAGGAAAAGAAGTCTTTTTGAAGACTGATCCGAATTACAAATCCGAGGATCTCTTATTAGCTTACCTTTTCCTTAAAAACAAGATCTTTATCAATAAGGAGATGATCAGGCAGGGTTTTGCTGTAGTCGAGGAAGGTGATTTTATCTACAAGAATAGACTCTTGAAAGTTCAGGAGGTTATAAAGAATGCGTAGAGAATGGATTTTGAACATTGCATGTAATAGATGGGGCTTAAATAAGAAAAACAGAGTTGGACCCGTGGCAAAATGGATAAGAGAATGCAGTCCAAAAAACATCGCAGAATGGGAATCATTTTACTTTCAAAAGCTTGAAGAATTTTTGAAAAAGAGACAATTTACGGTCAACTACAGCAAATTCTTAATGTAAAAATCGAACCCGCTCCTGATGAATGGGACAGACTTTATAACGTCGATTTTTTTATTAGAGTCAAAGAAAATTTCATAGGTCTGCAGATTAAACCTGTAACATTTGAACACGCTCCAGAATTTGCAACGAAGTGGAGAGATGCTTATAAAGCTTCACATGAGAAATTTACCAAAAAATTCGGTGGAAAAGTTTTCATCGTGCTATCAGTCAAAAAAGATAACAAAAAAGAAATTTTCAACGAAGAAGTTGTTGAGGAGATTAAAGAAGAGATTGAAAGGCTTAATAAGTTCTCTTGACAAGGAAGCCTTAAAGAAATTTAAAGTGCACTTTGGCGTTTTTTCTCGATCATACTCTCCAAAATAACTCTATCAGCGATCTCGAGCACTTCTCTAACCATTCAAATGATTTTTTCTCTAAGGGTCGAAACTTGCCTTATTTTTACAGCATTCTCGGTTTCTTCCCTGGAATTGCGATATTCTGAAAGCGAAGAAGTTTTCACCTCATTGTTCATAATAGGTGCGGGTCTTTATGGTTATTTCTTCTACAGAGGTTTGAAAGTTTGAATTGCGAAAAGCTATGCTACACAAACTTTATCCTTTTAGCTCCTTTTTTTAAAATTCAAACCAATCTTCTTTTACTTTTGGAACAATTGCAAAAACCCCAACAAGATCCTCCTCATCCAAGCTAAAAACTACGCCGTAGTCCAGAAGTTTGAATGCCTTTTAAAAGGCAAAGCTTAAAATATTATGAGATGTTAAAAAAATTGGTGATGCTAATGGATGGTGAAGTTAACAAGATCATCACTTTATGCGGAAAAAACTGGGCTAAAATAGGGCTTGAGTTCATTTTTCTTGGTGGAAAGCCTGAATGCGAAAATTGCAAGATAAAAAAAGCATGTCTGAAGCTTAGAGAAGGTGCAAGGTATAAGATCGTCGGCTTAAGGGATGGAACCGTTCAAGAGTGTGCCTTGCATGAAGATGGTGTAGTGGCTGTTGAAGTAATTGAACTTCCGATCATTGCCCTCATCGATTCAAATTTAGCGGAAGGAGCTAAAATGAGGTATGAAGAAAGGGTTTGCGATCATTACGAATGTAGTATGTTCAATCTATGCCATCCAGTTGAGCTGAAAAATGGTGAAGTAGTTGTAGTGGGCAAGATCATAGGAGAAACTCCTGAAAAATGTGCTCTTGGCTTTAACGTAGTTGTTGCTGAGCTAAAAAGAGAATCAGCGCAGTAAAGGCTCAAGGATTAAAGCTTTTGGAACCTTTGCTTTGAAATCCGCTGGATTCGCCTTAGTGTTGGGAATCGCTCCGTAGTGCATCGGAATATATACCTCAGCTTTGATCTCCTGTGCAGCTTTTATCGCTTCGTTGAGATCCATTGTATAAGTTCCACCTGCTGGTAGTAGAGCTATATCCACAGTAATACCTCTCATTTCTGGAATTCTGTCAGTGTCTCCTGCGTGGTAAATTTTTACACCGTCAAGATTTACGATGTATCCGAGTCCACCGCTTTTGTGAAAAGGCTTGTCAGTATTGTATGCTGGCAAAGCAGTTATTTCAACATCCTTCACCTTTTTTGTTTGATTTGCAGAAAGAGCTAAACTCTCAAATCCCTTTACGGAACATTCTTTTGGATGAACAACCATGGTGTCTTTCTTAGCTAAATTTCTGATCGATTTCATGTCAAGATGATCGAAATGGTCGTGAGTTACAAGAATCAGATCCGCTTTCTCATGTCCTTCTGGGACTTCGTAGGGATCTATGTAGACAACTTTAGAACCTTTCAGCTTAAAACCAGCATGTTTTAGCCAAGTGATCTCGACATTCTTATACTTCAACGTATTCATGTCAGAAGTTAATTAATGAAACTTAAAAATCTTTCTTCGATAGCGAAAAGTTTATATATGGATGACCCTAACTATAGGTTAGGGAGGTGAGGTGTATGTGGAGGATCGATCCATTCGAGGAGCTAAGAAGAACTCTTGAGAGATTCAATAGAATGATGTTCGAGGGCTTTGAGCCATTAAGAGAGTTTGGAACAGCGGTGGATCTAATAGATGAAGGCGAAAAGCTCAGAGTTCTCGCAGACCTGCCGGGATTTGAAAAAGATGAGATAGAGGTTTCATTTGAAGGAAACAGCCTCATAATAAAAGCCGAGAGTAAAAAAGAGGAGGAAGAGACTAAAAGAGATTTCATAAGAAGAGAGAGAAGGTTTGGTAGAGTTTACAGAAAGATCACGTTGCCAGAAGGTATAAACACAGATCAGGCTAAAGCGAGCTATAAAAATGGTGTTTTAGAGATAACGATTCCTAAGGAGAAGGGCGAGAAGAAAATAATTCCGCTCGACTGATTTTTTTAATTTTCTGCTCACAATTTTTAAATTTCGCTTTGGATTTTGCAGAAAGACTTAAAAATTCAATTAAACATGCGCTATGTGGATATTGCGATCATTGGCGGTGGAGCAGCTGGGATGTCTGCAGCTTCTAGAATAAAGGCCTTAAGACCCGATTGGAATGTCATGGTATTTGAAAAGACAGATTTTGTGAGTCATGCTCCTTGTGGTATCCCTTTTTATGTTTCAGGTTTTTTCGAGCATTTTGAAGAACTTTGCACGTATGATGTAAACCATTTTAGAAATGAAAGGGGGATCGATGTTCATACAAGAGCCAAGGTAGTTGAAGTCTCTGAAGGCTCAATAGTTGCTGAGGAGAATGGTAGAGAGAGAGTTTACGAGTGGGAAAAACTTCTTTTTGCCACTGGAGCTAAAGCAAAAAGATTGAACGTGCAAAATGAGGATCTTGAAGGAGTTATTTACGTTGACGACATTCTTTCAGCTGAGAGAATAAAGAGATCTGCTTTAAAATCTGAGCGAGTGGTGATAATAGGATCAGGATACATAGGCGTTGAAATGGCGGAAGCGATTTCGAGACTCGGGAAGAAGGTTACGGTGATCGAGATCTCAGAAAGACCTTTGCCTGAATACGATGCAGAAATTGCAGCGATTCTCAAATCGGAAATGGATAAAATAGTTGAGCTGAAACTTAGCGAAAGAGTGGTTGCGTTTGAGGGAAAGGACAGGATTGAGAGAGTTTTAACAGACAAGGGAGAATATAAATGCGATCTTGCGATAGTTGCTGTAGGGGTTGTACCGAATGTAGATTTAGCCAAAAAATTGGTTAAACTTGGTAAAAGTGGAGCTATAAAGACGAATAGTAGAATGGAAACGAGTAAAGAAGGAGTCTATGCTGCAGGAGATTGTGCGGAGACGATAAACATTGTAACTGGCAAGCCCGATTGGATTCACTTAGCCACTCCGGCGAACAAAATGGGTTACGTTGCTGGAGTCAACATGGCTGGCTACGAGCTAAACTACCCTGGATCTGTGAAGTGTCAAATCACGAGCTTTTATAATGTTGAAATCGGTAAAGCAGGATTGAGCGAGTTTGAGGCAATAAGAGAAGGGTATGAAGTAGTTTCAGCCTTCGTAACGACGAAGTCTTCTGCAAAATACTTCCAAGACGGTTTGATCCACCTTAAAGTTGTTGCTAATCGGAATGGCAAAGTCCTCGGAGTTCAAGCAGCTGGAAAAGGTGTTAGTATGAGAATTTACGGAGCTACAGCTCTTCTATACAAAAATGCAGATGTCAGAGATCTATTCTTCTCAGATTTTCCTTATTATCCACCAGTCTCGAGAGTTTGGGATCCTTTGGTTGTTGCTGCACGCAATTTGTTCAGAAAATTGGGTATGCCATGAGGGAGATTATGAAGGTGCGAATCCCAAGTTATATATGGCAAGACAAAGAGATCGAATTGGAATTTCCTGAGAACTGGGAAGTGAAGGTTCTAAGAATGAATGGAGACGATTGCCAAGCTTTAAGTAGAGAAGAAATGCTAAAGGCGATTAGAAACCCAATTGCTTCCAAATCTTTGCAAAAGCTTGCCGAAAGCAAAGATTCCGCGGTGATCATTTTCGATGATCTAACGAGACCCACAAAAGTGGGCGAGATCGCAGAACTCGTTCTAGAAGAGATCAAGCTGAAAGAAGTGACTTTTATTTGTGCAAACGGTGCTCATGGAACTTTTGACAGAGAAGATTTTGTTTTTAAGCTTGGTGAGAGAATCGTAGAAAACTATCCAGTTTTCAACCACAACCCATATCAAAATCTGGATTATCTGGGCGAGACCTCCTTTGGAACTCCAGTTGAAATAAATGCAGAGGTGATGAGCTATCCACTTAAGATTGCAATTGGATCAATTTTACCTCATTTCCAGTTCGGCTTTGGTGGTGGAGCTAAAATAATTCTCCCCGGTGTTGCTGGAATCAGGAGCATAGTATACAACCACGGAATTCTTGGTGGCTGGGGAACTGTGCAGAAGTTCAGAGATGTTCATCCAACATGTAATATGGCTTATGGTAGGGTTAACGAGGAGAACATCCAACGCAGAGATGCTGAAGAGGCTGCGAGAATGGCAAAGCTGGATTTCATAATAAACGTGCTGATCAACACAAGAAGAGATTCGACACATCTTTTTGCTGGCGATGTTGTGGAAGCTCAAAGAAAGGGTGCCGAATTGGCAAGAGAGCATTATTCTACTCCAATAGAATTCGATTTCGATGTTGTTGTTGCAAATGCGTATTCGAAGGCAAATGAGGCAACACTCGCAACTTGGACAACAATTTGCTTGAAGGAAGGTGGAACTTTCGTTCTCGTATGCAATCCAAAAGGTGGACAAGTGAGCCATTATGTGCATGGGAGATGGGGGATGCGAAAGAAGGGTGGAACGCTTTATTTGTCACCACCAGAAATGCTTAATAAAGCTGGAAAGGTAATTTTATTCTCAGAATTCCACGAAAAACAGCCAGCTTTCGAAGTTGTGCATGAAAATGCGGTGAAGGTTAAAACTTGGGAAGAAGTTCTCGAAGAGCTTGGAAGGGAGAAGAAAAGGGTTGCTGTTTTTCCTGATGCAACGATTCAGAAGCCTTTCTGATAAGTTTTTTGAAATTTTGCCAAATTTTTTACAATGGATTAAGTTTTAATACAAAAAGTGTTACTAAATCAAAAACTCTTATTTTCAATCAAATTCATTTTCTACATGCAAGCAAATAGCAAAAAAATTATATTGCAATAGCTTAACATAGATTGGTGAGAGCATGAGCAGTGAGATCTGTTATGTTTTGTGCAGATCTTCTGCAAAAGAGCTCTGTGAAAGTCCAAGTGATCTCATCTGTAAGCGTGCGGGTTATTGCGGGTGAGCTTTTATGAAGATCTCTAAGAGGGATCTAATCGGAATCATTCTCTCCTTCCTCTTTTTATCTACTTCCGCATTCGCCTTTGCAATTGATTCCGCCTTACTTAACTTAGCCCTAGCCTCCTTAATACTTTTCTTCTTAACTCTACTAATTCTCGCTCTGTGGGATTTCGTTGCTAAGAGTAAATTCAGCTTCACAGCTCTTGGCTTCATCTTAACTTTCCTATTGCTCTTCACTTCTATACCTCAAATATTTCTCTTTGCCCTCTTCTTCTCCTTCGTCGCCCT
>JANXDV010000064.1 GCA_025058955.1 Archaeoglobaceae archaeon
TCTGGAATTGGATATTCGTTTATGTCGATCACGTTATCAAGAAATCTTGTAGCTGTCCAAACCGCTTCTTTAAGCCTTTCCCAGTCAAAATCCTTTCCTTTAACGAACTTTGCAAGATTTATACTCCCGAGGTTGCAAGACTCATATGGAAGCAAAGGCTGTTCTCCGCATGGATTAGTTGCCTCGATCATTCCAACGTGGGGAGTTGGATTATGACGATTCACCTCGTCGATAAAAACAATTCCCGGCTCTCCATTCCTCCAAGCTCCTTCTACGATGAGATTGAAGATCTTCCTCGCTGAAACTCTTTTCACCACTTCTCCAGTTCTTGGATTAATTAGCTCATAATCTTCATCTTTTTTCAAAGCGGACATGAACTTATCCGTAATCGCAACGCTTATGTTGAAATTTCTGAGAACTCCCTCTTCCCACTTCGCCTTTATGAATTCCTCAATATCTGGATGATCACATCTCAAAATTCCCATGTTTGCTCCTCTTCTCCGCCCCCCTTGTTTTATTTGCTCTGTAGCTGAATCAAAGATCTTCATGAAGCTAACAGGACCACTTGCAACCCCCATTGTGCTCTTAACAAGGTCTCCCTTTGGGCGTAACCTTGAAAAACTAAATCCAGTCCCACCTCCGCTTTTCTGAACCTTTGCCATATCCCAAAGAGCTTTAAAAATTCCATCTATGCTGTCTTCAACGGGTAAAACAAAGCAAGCGGACAACTGCCCTAAGGGAGTTCCAGCGTTCATCAAGGTTGGAGAATTTGGCATAAATTCCTGATTCCACATTAAATCGAAAAACTTCTTAGCCCAATGCTTAGAATCGCCACCATAATTCTCTTCCGCACTTGCAACAGCATTGGCAACTCTCCAACACATCTGTTCTGGA
Source organism: Archaeoglobaceae archaeon (assembly GCA_025058955.1). Taxonomy (GTDB): domain Archaea; phylum Halobacteriota; class Archaeoglobi; order Archaeoglobales; family Archaeoglobaceae; genus WYZ-LMO2. Next base: position 895 of record JANXDV010000064.1, read on the forward strand.
GTCTCAACTAATTCTCCTTTTTCATTTTTAAGCAGATATCTCTTCCTGAGCACAGTCTCAGCGGTTTTTCCAAGGATCATTAAACCACCAGAAATAAGTTCTCTCCTTTTACAAAAAGCTTACGCCAGGATTGCGATTGAAGCCATTGAAAAAAGGAATTTGCATATAAAATTTTGTTTACTTGAAATCAAGAAAATTTAAACGATCTTCTTAGCCACAATTACCCTATATTCCTCACCAAAAACATCCAAAATCTTAAAACCTGTTTCCATTAGTTTTTCCAAATATTTTTCAAAGCTCAAATCTCCTTCGAAGGTGTAAGCCTTTAAACCCTTCTTTAAACCTTCAAAACCCCACAAGTTCCATTCCAGATCTTCAATTGTGAAATCTCCGCGTGGAAAGAATTGTCTGTTCACATAAATCCCTCCAACTTTGAGAGCCCTATGGATCTTAGGGATTAACTCAGCTCTTTTTCCACCTGGATTGAATGAAGAAAAAACAACATCGTATTCAACGCCGAGATCGTCTTTAAAAAAATCCCCTTCCATGAACCGAACCCTTTCAGCTTTAAATGGTTTGATAAATTCTCTTGCAGTCTTAACAACCTCGGGAAGATCGAAGACTATAGCCTCGAGCTTTTTGTTCAGCAAGGTAAAGGCATAGGCATATAATCCATGTCCACCGCCAAGATCAAGCAATTTCTCCGCCTCTCTAAATTCTTCATACTCCGAAATTTTGAAAACGATTTTCAAGTCTTTTAAAAGAGCGACCTTTCCAAGATATAAGATCCTCTTTTTGAAGAATTCGCCCTCTCTTTTTATATTCCCCCTTCTTAGAGAATTTTCAATATTCAACCAATTTGCGATCTCATCCCTTTTCTCCTCAAAGATCTCTAAAAGCGAGAAGATGGAGTTTCTGAGAAAGAATGCCTTGGAGATCTCTGATAAACAAAACTTCCCATTTTTCTCACTTAACAATCCTTTCGATTTGAAAAACTCACAGATAACTTTTACAACTCTAAAATTCAGATTTAATTCATTTGAAACCTTTTCAACTGTCTTCGGATCTGCAAAAGACTCAAAAAATCCCATTTTTGCACATCTCTCGATTAAAAGGATTGTTTTGAGATCTTCGAGTCTCAACATTTTTTGTAGCCATTCTGCATTCAACTTTAACACTTCAAGCATACTATAAATAAGTTTATAGATTAAAAAGTTTTATCATTTTTATTGGGAGATAACCTAATCCTGAAAAGCTTTTATTCATAACTTCTTAGTTCACGCATGTTTCAAAAGTTAAAAAAACCAGAAGAAGGAGAGAAGATCGAATACAAAAATGGGAAGCTATTAGTCCCTGATGATCCGATAATACCATTTTTCAAAGGAGATGGCATTGGACACGATGTCGTTCCTGCAGCGATAAGTGTTTTGGACAAAACTGCGGAGCTTATTGGAAAAAAAGTCGTCTGGTTTGAGATCTATGCGGGAGAAGAGGCATATAAGCTATACGGAAATTACCTACCAGAAGACACGCTGAATGCGATCAGAGAGTTCAGAGTTGCACTCAAGGGACCACTTACAACGCCTGTGAGTGGGGGCTATAGAAGTCTAAACGTAACGCTTAGACAAGTCTTAGACTTATACGCAAATGTCCGTCCTGTTTACTACATTAAAGGAGTTCCTACTCCAGTAAAAGAGCCGGAAAAGGTTAACTTCGTAATCTTTAGGGAAAGCACAGAAGACGTCTATGCAGGGATAGAATGGCAAAAGGGTAGCAAAGAGGCTATGAAGTTTATAGAAATTCTCGAAAGAGATTTTGGGATTAAAATAAGAAAGGATTCTGGAATCGGAGTAAAGCCAATAAGCGAATTTGCCACAAAAAGGTTGGTAAGGTTGGCAATAAGGTATGCAATCGAGAACAAAAGGAGAAGCGTAACTCTTGTGCATAAGGGCAACATCATGAAATTCACGGAAGGAGCATTTAGAGATTGGGGATATGAGGTTGCGAAAAACGAATTTGGAGAAATTTGTATTACAGAAGAGGAGCTAATTGATAAATTCAACGGCAAACAACCTGAAGGGAAGATCGTAGTGAAAGATAGGATCGCTGATAACATGTTCCAGCAGATCATACTCAGAAGTGAAGAATACGACGTGATTGCCCTTCCAAATCTCAATGGCGATTACTTAAGCGACGCAGCAGCTGCCTTAGTTGGAGGATTAGGAATAGCTCCAGGGAGCGATATAGGCGATGGAATTGCAGTTTTTGAACCAATTCATGGCTCTGCTCCTAAATACGCAAAACAGAACAAGGTGAATCCGACCGCAGAGATCCTTTCTGGGGCTTTGATGTTCGAATATCTTGGCTGGAAAAAGGCGAGTGAGATGATCAAGAAGGCGGTTGAGATTACGATCCAAGAAGGAATTGTTACCTACGACTTGCACCGCCAGATCGGAGGAAAGCTTGTAGGAACAAAAGAGTTTGCTGAGGCGGTAATTGCAAATCTGGAAACTCTATAAATTACTCCAAAATCATGAGGAGATTTAAATTCTCTTACAAAGAAACAATTACTACAATTCTCACGGAGAGCGAAGAGTTTTACGAGATCGCGGTAAAGGCGATCTTGGAGGCAAGAAGTGAAGTGGAGAAATATATAAAAATGAACTCTTATTTTTTAGTGAGCTACGAACCCATAAACTGTCCAAATTGCTCAAAAAATGGGATCGTTTTGAAAATGTGTCAAGCAGGACGAATAGCGAATGTAGGACCAATGGCATCTGTAGCGGGAGCAATAGCCCAGTTTGCTGTTGATCGAATGGTTGAAGCGGGAGCTAAAATTGCAGTAATCGACAACGGTGGAGATATAGCGATTCACACAGATCGAGAGCTGAAAGTTGGAATCTATCCCGCAAAGATTGCCCTTTTAATACCTCCAACTGACAAGATTGCAATTTGCACATCAAGTGGAAAGATTGGACACTCTGTTAGCTTTGGTTGGGCTGATGCTGCGACGATCATTGCTAACGATGCCTCAATTGCAGATGCGTTTGCAACAGCACTGGGAAATGCTATAGGAGAAGATTTTAGTAAAGAAGATATAGAGAGAGTTCTGTCTGATTTTTACTCCAAAAATAAGGAGTTTATTAGAGGGGCAATCGTGGTAAAAGATGGGAATATAGCATTTTCAGGCAATATTCCTCGTATTGTAAGCGCAAATTTTAACGAGGAGCTAATTACGAAGATTTAGCTATTCACTTAAAGCGCAAAATTTAAATTTGCATTATGGTTTAAGCTTATTCTATGGCGGTGAAGATCATTTTCTGCCCTTCTTGTGGAGACGAAGTTGAAATTGCGGACTTGTATGAGGGTGTTGAGATCAACTGCAAATCCTGCGGTTGTGTAATGCTCTATCAAGAAGGTAAATTGCTCCTTTTAGACACTAACGAAGAATTTAACCTCGAAGATCTCGAAAGTTATGAGGAAGGGGAAGAAATAGAGGACGAAGAAGAGGAGGAAGAGGAATTCTATTACTACGATGAAGAGTATTGATATACTTTTTTGATATACTTAGGTGGTATTTCTTTTGCAAGAGCGATTGAATTATTTGCCTTTAAAATTCTTATACCATCAATTTTTGCCTGCTTCGCATCTATCTCAAAAACTATCGGCTTCTTCGTCCTCAAACTGGCAACTTCAAGACTCCTCTCAATAGTTGTAGAGAGATGGACGTAGGTTTGATTTACTGGTTTTATTCCAATCTCAAGCATTCTATTCGCCTCCTCCTCACTTGTTCCATAGTAGAGTGTATCCTCATTAGCCTCAGGCATATCGGTAAGCTTTACGTCAATACTGTGTCCATATCTCGCTCTGATCTTGTCCCCCTTCAACTCATACCTTTTCTTCTCATCACTGTAAACCATCGCCTTCAGCACCCATTTGTTCGCCCAGCGATATTTTCTGCCAACAACCTTCGCCAATGCCTCAAAGCTAATCCATCCATTTTCATCAATCTCAAGCCCAAATTTATCTGGAAAATGTCTTAAAATGCCAGAGACGAATTTGCCCAATTTTTCAACTTTTTCCTTACTTAGCACAACCTCTCCCTTCACTCCACAATAACATGTTTCTCCTCGATAAAATCCATGAGAGGGGCAAAATCTTATATCCTCCATTCTACCACTACCATTCACCATAACTTCTCCGCTCTATTCCTCAATCATCCCGCTTAAACTCGACCAATTCCCCAGTCTCAACCTTTGCACCAATTTTTTAACTCTTGAAGCCATATCAAGCAACTCCGCCTTGTCTTCCGAGGAACTCAATCTAAGCCACACAGCTCAACTTTTGTGAAGTAATTTTAAATTTTTTGCTTTACAAAGAAAAATAAAATATAGCAGATCCGAATAATGGCTTCTATGTTCGAGATCTCGGAAAGAATGAAGAAGATTCCGCCCTATCTCTTTGCAGAAATAGATGCGATGAAGAGAAAGAAGATCTCGGAAGGTGTAAAGCTCATAGATCTTGGAATTGGAGATCCAGACCTTCCAACACCAAAACATATTGTTTCTGCAATGCAAAAAGCTGTTGAGAAAGTTGAAAGGCAGAAATATCCAAGCTATGAAGGCATGTTTGAGTTCAGAGAGAGCGTTGCAGATTTTTATAAACGGAGAAAAGGTGTTAAGTTGGATCCGAATAGAGAAGTGATCGCTTTGATAGGTTCAAAAGAAGGAATTGCTCATCTACCACTTGCTTTCGTCAACGAGGGCGATTATGTTCTCGTTCCCGATCCTGGATATCCAGTTTACTACGCCTCAACAGTAATGGCAGGAGGCAGAGCATTTCAAATGCCTTTGAAAGCAGAAAATGGTTTTTTACCAGATCTTGAAGCTATTCCTAAAGAAGTTGTAAAAAAGACCAAGCTTCTATTCCTAAATTATCCAAACAATCCAACATCTGCAGTTGCAAGTGATGAATTCATAAAATCTGCAATCGACTTTTGCATAGATAATAAGATCATTTTAGCCCATGATTACGCTTATGGCGAGATTGGACTCGATGGCTATCGCCCCAAAAG
>JANXDV010000065.1 GCA_025058955.1 Archaeoglobaceae archaeon
AGGGATCTTTGCTATGTTCATAGTTGCTGAAGCGGATAATTTAGAATGTGTTGAAAAGAAAATTGGTGAACTGCGCGATTTACTTGGGATTAAAATCACCGTAAGTCCTTTTGAAAGAAAAGGGTCAAAAGAAAAGAATTTATACGTGATCAACGTTCTTGGAAGAGACAGAGTTGGGATTGTGCGAGATATAACAGGAGTATTGCTTAATTTTGGAATCAACATCGAGAGAACAAGCTTGACAGCAAGAGATAAGCTTATTTCAATAGAATTCACCGTAGATGTTGGAAATGCGGATCTTTCAAAACTTAAAAGAGAGCTTCTGAAAGAAGGGGAAAAGATTGGACTTGATATAGTCATTCAGCCTTATGAATCCGCATTTAAGGAGAAAAGGCTCATAGTTTTCGATCTCGACTCAACGCTTATAGATGCTGAAATAATAGATGAGCTTGCAAAAGAAGCGGGAGTTGAAAAGGAAGTGAAAGAGCTTACGCAAAGAGCGATGAATGGTGAAATGAGCTTTAAAGAGGCTTTAAAAGAGAGGGTTAAACTTCTAAAGGGATTACCAGTTGAAGTTCTCGAAAGGATCTACTCAAGGGTTGAGTTCACCGAAGGAGCTAAGGAGCTAATTTCCGCTTTAAAGAGAGCGGGATATAAAATTGCGGTGATCAGCGGTAGTTTTACTTATTTCACGAATCGAATAAAAGAGGAACTTGGATTGGATTACGCCTTTGGTAATGAACTTGAGATCATAGATGGAAAACTCACAGGGAACATTAAGGGACGAATAATCGATGCAGAAGAGAAGGCGAGAATTTTAGAGGAGATTGCAAGAAAAGAAGGGATAAGAGTCGAGAATGTTGTTGCAGTTGGAGATGGGGCAAATGATAGGATCATGATCGAAAAGGCTGGTCTTGGAATTGCTTTTAATGCTAAAAAAGTTCTTAAAGAGATCGCAGATGGAAATATATCGAAGAATAACCTCATAGGCTTAGCGAGTGTGCTCAAATTGCCCTCTGAGTTTACAAAAAGGTTATGAAATTAATTATTGTAATTTATTTAATAACTTTTATTATAAAAATAATCGCCTTCCTTTTATCCAACGTCATAGCGGTTTTAGCAGATGCTCTGCATTCCACAGTCGACATAGCTCTGTTACTATTGCTGGCAACAGCTTCAAAGGCTTCAGAAAAAAAGGCGGATCTTTTGCACCCAATGGGGCATGGATTGATAAAAAACGTTGCATCACTCGCAATTTCCGTTGCCTTTATAACAGTCTTAGCTTTCGAGCTATTCAAAGAAGGTGTAAACAAGATTTTAAATCCCGCTGAAATTTATCAAAACCTTGAAATCGCTTTAATAGCTGAGTCCATTGTTTTAGGGCTTTTATTATTTGCCACATTTCTATACATGAGAAGAACTGGAGTCATTAACAGAACTATCATGTTTGAAAGCTTGAACGACTCTCTTTCTACTCTTGCAGCAATATTCGGGATTATTTTGATCTATTTCGGTCATCCGATCTTTGACGGTATCGCAACTCTGATCATAGCCCTTCTAATAGTTTACAATTCTCTCAGATTATTCGCAGAGAATGCAAAGATCCTAATTGGATTGTCGCCACCTGAGGAATTCTACAGCAAAGTCGAGAACTTCTGTCTTGAAAGAGGCGTCAAGGGAGTTCACGACATGGTGGCGGTTTACTTGGATGAGGGAAAGATCCACTTGGATATGCACGTAACAGTTGATGGAGATCTGAGCGTTAAAAAGGCTGATGAGCTTATCGAGAAACTTTTGAGAGATCTGAAGAATGAATTTCCGAACATCAAACATGTCTCCATTCATCTGTGTCCGCATGATGGTGATAGAAGGAAATTATACTGAAAAAAGTTAAATTATTTATAGTAAACAGTATTTCGATATGCGAACGATCTTCTGGAAAGATTGCTTGTGGCTAATAGATCAGACAAAGCTTCCTGAGAAAGAGGAATTGATCGCATGCGAAACAGTTGATGAGCTGATTGATGCGATAAAAAGGCTTTCGATTCGTGGTGCTCCAGCTCTTGAAGCTGCTGGAGCTTATGGTGTAGCTCTCGCCTCACATGAGAGGGAATTCTCAGATCTGGAAGAGATGAAGCGTTATTTGGTTGAAAAGGCAAAAATAATCGCTTCTGCAAGACCAACTGCGATCAATCTCTCTGTTGGGGTTGAAAGAGTTCTTGAAAAAGCTCTCAGTGGAGAAAGCATAGAAGAGGTTCGAAAAATTGCGTTAAAAGAAGCGGAAAGAGTTGCTGAGGAGGATGTGGAGAGAAACAAAAAAATTGGGAAAAATGGGGCGAAATTGCTTGAAGATGGTGATATCGTTCTTACTTACTGCAACACTGGAAGATTTGCCACTGTAGACTGGGGAACCGCTTTAGGAGTTGTTAGATCTGCAATAGAGGATGGAAAAAGGATCAAGGTTTTTGCTTGCGAAACAAGGCCACTTAACCAAGGCTCAAGGCTTACTTGCTATGAGCTCATGAAAGACGGTATCGATGTAACTTTGATCACGGATTCTGCGGTTGGAATGGTGATGAAAAAGGGGCTTGTGAGCAAGGTTATTGTTGGAGCGGACAGAATTGTGAAAGATGCGGTTTTCAACAAGATCGGAACATACACAATAGCCATAATCGCAAGATATCATAAAATTCCATTCTACGTTGCAGCACCAAAAAGCACTTTTGATTTGAATAGAACAGCAGAAGAGGTTTTAATCGAGGAAAGAAGTAGAGAAGAGCTGATTTACTGTGGAGAAAAACTTTTGGCTCCAAGAGAAGTGAAAGTTTACAATCCTGCGTTTGATTTTACTCCATTGGAGCTTGTAAGCGCAATAATAACTGAAGAAAGAATAATTTATCCACCATACGAATTTTGAATTTCAGCAGAAAGTTATTTATTTCAAAAAACAAAGTTATTTTGCCGATGATGACTGATGGGCGAACTGAGCGGTGATGATAAGGAGAGTCTGAGGCTGATGGAGATCGTGAATGATTACATGAGCTTAGTTCCTGAAATAAGAGATCACTGTGAGAGATGTCTTAAGACGGAGAGATATGGAGGCAACGTTGTTCTAATGCTCGTAGATGCCTCTTTTACCTCTATAGGTCTAAATTACTTCAAATCAGTCGTTCCAAAGGTGCTCGAATTCAAAAAAGAGTTTGGAAAAATAAAGACTCTGAGTGATCTCTCGAAGGCAAATGTTGAAGAGCTTAGAAGAGTTTGGAAAAATCTAAGATCTTGGAATGTGGCAATAGAAGTTGCGAAATATCTGTCTAAGCTTAGCAAAGATGATAGAATTGCTTTAAGAACTTGGGCAAAAAATTCAAGCTTAGAAAACTGGAAGGGGGATTTGATAGGCAGAATTAAAGGCGTTGGACTCATAACTTACCAATATCTGAGAATGATGGGGGGTATTGACACTGTGATGCCAGACAAGATCGTGAAGAGGGTCATAAATGAAATTCTAAGCTCTGCGGGAATGGAGAGGGTTGAAGGGGATCTTGAATTCATAAAAGTTGTTGAAAGAATTGCCAAAATCTGCAATTACAGACCAATAGAGCTTTGCTGGATGACTTGGCTTGTGCAATACAGCGATGAGGAGAGAAAAAGATATCTTGAGCTCTTATACGAGCTTTAAATCACACTTAAATCTCCGCTTTTCTGAGCGACAAGGAATTCATCACAACGCTGAAACTGCTCATCGCCATAGCTCCAGCGGACCACTCTGGATTGAATGGGATCTTGAAAAGGATAAATGAAAGACCTCCCGCAAATGGAATAAGAATTGCATTGTAGAATACCGCCCAGAACAAATTCTGACGAATTTTTGCCATTGTTTTCTTGCAAAGCTTTATTGCTTTAACAACTTCCATTGGATCGTCTTTAAGCAATGCAATATCCCCAGCTTCGACCGCAATGTCTTCCGCTTTACCAATTGCAATTCCCGCATTTGCCTGAGCCAATGCGGGGGCATCGTTTATTCCATCTCCCACAAAAATCACAATCTCTCCTTTTTCCTGAAATTCTCTAACAACTTTGAACTTTTCGGTCGGAAGAACTTCGGAAAAGACGAGATCTACATTCAGCTCTTTTCCAATTTTTTCCGCAACCTCCTTTTTATCACCACTCACAATTCCAACTTTGAAGCCCATTTTCTTAAGTTCCGCAATCGCTTTTCCACTCGTTTCCTTAACTTCATCTTCCACTAAAAAAGCCCCTGCAAGGTTACCATCTATGGCTAATAGGATCCCCTCTTCCTCAGCTTTAATACCTCTTTCCCTAAGAAACTCTGAATTTCCAAGAACGACTTCTTTTCCATCTATTGTCGCTACAATACCTTTTCCCGCAATCAATGTAAACTTTTCTGGCTCTAATGGCTTAATTCCAAGCTCCTCTGCTTTCAAAGATATTGCCTTTGCTATTGGATGCTCCGAAAATTTTTCTGCTGATACAGCGAATCTCAAAAGCTCCTTTTCAGAAGGACCAAAGCTGAAGATCTTTACAAGCCTTGGCTTTCCCTTTGTTAGCGTGCCAGTTTTATCGAACAAAACCACGCTACCTTTGTCTATCTCTTCAATTGCCTCCGCATTTCTTATTAGAATTCCATTTTCAGCTCCTTTACCAAGTCCAACTGTTATAGCCGTTGGAATTGCCAAGCCGAATGCACAGGGGCAAGCGATGACGATCACGCTTAGCAAGGTTGTGAAAGCTAAAAGTGAGCTCTCAGCTAAAAGCCAGTAAAGTGCGCAAAGGATTGCGATAATTATTATTGAGGGGATGAAATAAGTCACAACTCTGTCCGCAATCTTTTGAACCTCTGGCTTCGAACTTTGAGCAAGCTCAGTGACCCTTATGATCTGCGAGAGCAAGCTGTCTTTTCCTACCTTTTCAGCTCTGATCTTAAGCACAGAGTTCTGATTTACTGTTCCACCAATAACTCTGTCCCCTTCTTTTTTTAAAACTGGAATAGGCTCTCCAGTGATCATGGATTCATCAACAAAGCTCTCTCCAGAAACCACTAATCCGTCTGCTGGTATTCTTTCCCCAGGCTTCACAATCAAGATCTCTCCGATCTTGAGCTCTGATAAGGGAACCTTTACCTCTCTACCTTCTCTTAATACTGTAGCCTCCTTAGCTTGTAAAGCTAATAGCTTCTTTATCGCCTCTCCTGTTCTGCTCTTTGCTCTTGCTTCAAGATATTTGCCCAAGAGCAAGAAGCTCATAAGGACAACGCTTTCCGGATAGAAGTTGAAATCCCTTTGAATCAATCCGATCGTTGTGAGAACGCTTGAAAAATATGCGGAACCTATTCCCATTGCATACATGACTTCCATTGTCAGAACTCCGCTTTTTATTGAGCTAATAGCTTTCCTAAAGATTTCCCTACCAGAATAAGCGATTGCAAAGCTCGCAATTAGGAACTGGAGCTCAAGAGTTAGAAGTCCTTTAAAGGCGAAGAGAAAAATTCCTGCAGACCAGCTTACGATCAAATTCTTCTTCGCTTTCTTCAAACTTGGCTCTTCATCTTCAAATCCAAGAAATTCGTAACCAATTTTTTCAATTTCTCCCCTTATGTCTTCAATTTTTATCTTTGAAGGCTCATAAACTATTCTCGCTTTCTCAGTTGCGAGATTAACGCTTACATCAACAACGCCATCCAATTTTCTCAAATTTTCCTCTATCGTCTTTGCACACATCGCACAGCTCATTCCGCCTATTCTTACAAAGATCTCCTTCGCCTCTGAAGCCACAGTTAAGCT
>JANXDV010000066.1 GCA_025058955.1 Archaeoglobaceae archaeon
TCTACGGACTGCTACTGCTTGAATAGGTGATCGAGTGGACGAGCATGTGATGGAACTGCTTGGGAAGGCAAGAGCGGTTGTGAGGGATGGAAAAGTTGTTGAAGTTTCAGAGCCAAAGATCGAATATTGTCCACTCTTCAAGAAGCTCCATGGGATTGAGAGAATAACAAAAGAAGAAATTGTGAAGAATCTAAGCTATAGGATCGAGAACTTTGGACTTTTTACCGCAAAAAGAAAGATCATTGAAGAGAGGGTTTTCGCAACCTTTGGCGCCTCTGAGATCTTCTTCAGTTGTCTGAAAAGTGGTTTTCTCGATGCTGTTGTTATCGTTGCGGATTGTGCTGGCACAGTTGTTACTTCTAACCCAAAACTCGTTCAGGGTCTTGGTGGAAGGATCTCAGGAGTTGTAAAGACTTCGCCAGTTGCAGAGGTTATTGAGAGAATTGAGAATGAGGGAGGTTATGTTTTAAGCAGAGATGCGGAGATCGATCAGGTAAAAGGCGTTCTTTTTGCAATTGAGAAGGGTTTTAAGAAAATAGGAGTTACTTTAACTAATCCTGAAGATGCAAAAGCTTGTGCAAAGATTGAAAAAGAGAGGGATGTTAAAATTCTCAAATTTGCTGTCCACACAACTGGAGTCGAATGGAGTAAAGAAGATGCATTAAACTTCGATCTGATCACGCTATGTGCTTCAAAAAGCTTAAGAGAGAACTTAAAAGGAATTGCAAAGGCTCAGGCGGGTGAATCTATTCCAATTGTGGCAATCTCAGAATTTGGAAAACTCGCTCTGCTTGAAAGAGCTAAAGATTTAAATGGAATTCTTATAATCTCAAAGCCACTTCCAGAACTTAGCCAGAACCAACCAAAGCCATTGGTGTAGGTGGTGTTATGGTCGTCGAAGTTCGAGAGCTATTAAAGATCTACCCTTTAAGCAATGGAAAAGAGCTAAGAGCTCTCGAAATTGACCATCTTAGAATAAAAAAAGGCGAATTGGTTGGATTACTCGGAAAAAGCGGTAGTGGGAAGACTACTTTGTTAAGGATACTCAGAGGGGTTGAAAAATTCAACCGAGGAGAAGTTTCGATCGATGGTATTGTATTAAAACCTGACTCTCCAGCAGAAGATTTTAGAAAAGTGATGGAAAAGACCGCAATACATCTACAGCGCTCCTTCGGACTTTGGTCTGAAAAAGTAATTGAAAACGTGATCAGAGCCTTAGCTTACGTTCAATTAGGTGAAGAAGTTTTACCAGAATGGGACCCCGTTTTCTATGAGGGATTGAAAGAAGAGGCGATGAAATTGCTTGAAATCGTAGAGCTAAAGCACAAGGCGGAATGTTGGGCTGAAATTCTCAGTGGTGGTGAGAAGCAAAGGCTGATCCTTGCAAGACAGCTTGCAAAAAAGCCCTCTATTTTGCTTTTAGATGAATTTGGGACAATGACTTGTCCTGAAACAAGAAAAAAGGCGATAGAAGTTATTAAAAGGGTAAACAAAGAGCTTGGGATAACTGTAATCTTCTCCTCCCACATGCCCGAAATACACAGAGCTCTCGCAGAGAGAGTTGTTTTGATCGGTAATGGCAGAGTTTTGGATGAAGGAGAAGCGGAGGAGATGATCAAAAAATTCCTCTCTGAGCTTGAAGCACCAAAAGTTGGAAAGAAAAGAATAGGAGGAGAAGTAATTAGGCTTGAAAATGTGAGAAAGAGATACTACGTAATCCCCGGAGGGCAGACGCTTGATCTTAAAGATGTCTCTTTCTCAATTAGAAGGGGCGAGATCGTTGGTTTTATTGGTAGAAGTGGAAGTGGAAAAACGGTCTTGGCAAGACTAATCTCGGGACTTGAACTTCCAGATGAAGGGAAGATCAGAATAAGGATCGAAAGAAAGTGGGTTGATTTTAGCAATTTCGGAAGGAGAAGTGTAGAGGTTAGAAGAAAGATCGGAATACTGCATCAAGAGTTTGCCTTGCCTTTCTGGGCAAAAGTATCGGAAATGATCTCTTATAAGATCAGGATCAAAAAAGAGACCGCAGTTGAAGAAGCGATGAAAAAGGCTGAGAAAATTGGAATAAGTGAAAGTCTTTTTGATGCGATCTATCGATTGACCGATCTTCCAAAAGAAGAGGCGGAGATCAGACTAAAAAGGCTTGGATTGTCCTATGGAATAATAAAAGAGCTTTTTCCTGAGAGTTCAGAGGATCTAAGTGCGGTATATCCAATTCTTGAAAGATTGAACTTACCAAATGAGATCTTAGATCGGGAAAGTCATGAACTTTCTGGTGGAGAAGCTATAAGGCTTGGAATCGTGCTTGCATCGATCACAAAGCCAAAAATTCTAATCCTTGATGAACCTTTTGGCGATATTGATCCAGTGACGCTTAGAAAGGTTGCAAACTTCCTTAAGGAGATGAATTTAAGAGATAGGACGACAATGCTCATTGTAAGCCACCAGCATGAGCTCGTGAAAGAGCTTGCGGACAGAGTCTTGCTTGTTGAAGATGGAAAAGTTCAAGAAGTAAAGTAGCCTGACTGCAACTTTATCCTCTCATTGAGAACACAACCACCAAACCTTAAACCTCCAAGCGGATTTTTTGGATTTCCAAGAGCATTCATACACCTCGCCATAACCGCAGCACCTCTTGCCAAGCCATCATCAACGAAAACAAGATTTTTCTCTGGCTTTTTAAAAAATCCAAGATCCTGTAGCTCCTCAAGAATTAACCATGGTTTTTTTCCAGTAATTCCCGCTCTTCCAGTTATGCCAATTGCTATATTCTCTAATAAAAAACCATTTGAATGTATAACTTCAAGAACTCTCCTAAAAACTTTTGCCATAACAACGTCGATCGTTGCAAGTAACAGCTTTCGATCCTCTATTTCCGCTCCAATCTTCTCTAACTCATCGAATTTACTCCCATTATCCCCAACATCGCAACCAACGAGCAAAATACCCGCTTCTTCAGCAGCTTTGGCATTTACAGGAATTTTTCCAAATCTTCTACAGCTTGGAGCCAATTTTTCGACTCTAATATGCTTATGAATTTCCTCCGCAAGATCAATCGCTTCCTCAGTAATGCTATACTCACTTTCAAACTTCAGATCGATTGCAGAGGCATCCTTCTGCTTAAGAAAACCCTTGACTATCGCATCTGCAATCGCTCCACCGAGTCCACAGAAGTTTCCTATGGTTCTCGCATATGGTAGATCGTCGTTCGTGATCCTACCTTTAAAAGTAGTGCCGAAGTCCATAGAGATGCATGGATTTCTGAAGTCAACATCAGTCCATTTAGCTCCTTCCTTGATTCCAGCAGTCGATAACTCTCCTTCCATCTCATTTGCAACGATCTCTGCCCCGGTAGAACCTCTTGGAGGTAAAACACTCGCAACTGAGCCATCGAAGAAAACCTTATCGAGAAAACTAAATCTACGCACCTTTTCAGGAAGATTTTCCTTTATAACAGCGGGAACCATTTTGCTTGGCGGAATTCCAGCTAAAAGCGTTCCATCTGCCAAGGCTTGAATGAAGGTTCCTATATCGCTTGGATTCTCAAAATGTGCAACAACTCCCGTTGAACGGACGCAGAAGTCTAAATCTGAAACACTTATTCCCGCCTTATTGCATGACTCCACTACGCATTCTCTAACAATCTCGGCAATTGATTGTCTTGTCAATGGAATTCCGAAGATCGTTTCACCAAAGATCGTTTCACCAATTCTCGGCTTTCTCACATTTCGAGTTAGTTTTACGACTTTGTTAACGAGGAAAGTTTTTCCGGTCGTTAAATCGGTTGCGGTGAGAATGCATTTAGTCGTGGTATTACCAACTTCAACGGAAGCGACGATGTAAAGAGATAGGCTTCCCGCTTCCATTGAAGCTCCATCCGACTTTTTATGGAGAGAAATGTATTCACTTTTAGCTATTCTGGGTTTAGCTGATAAAAGAGATAATCTAACCATGGAAGTAAGTGCTACTCACCGCTTTTTCCTTCCCTGGAATTCCGCAGGCATCCGCTCTGCATTGTCTGCAAAGTCTAAAGACTCTTAAATACTTAGAAGCTACTTCTCTCGCCTTTTCAAGTTCATCGCAAGTCGGTCTTCTCCAATCTTTAAAGCTGTGTAGAGGAATGAGCGGAATTATGTTCATGATAAAGGCTCCTCTTTTCTTTGACTCGATCGCGATTTTCTCGATCTCTTTGTCATTTAAATCTGGAATTAGAACTACGTTTATCTTAACAGCCATTCCCGCTTCAGCTGACGCTTTTACACCTTCAAGCTGTTTCTCGATCAAAAGCTTTGCTCCTTCGACACCACTAAACCTTTTTCCATTGTATTCAACCCATTCGTAGATCTTCGCCCCTATCTCCGGATCGATCGCATTGATCGTAACCGTAACCGTTTTAACGTTCAATCTCTTCAGTTCTTCAATTTTATCCGCCAAAAGAAGCCCATTTGTTGCTATACAGAGAATTAGCTCTGGATAATTCTCGTGGACGAGCTTAAGGGTTTTAAAAGACTCCTCGTTAGCAAGAACTTCTCCAGGACCTGCGATTCCTACCACTTTAAGTGGATAATTCTTCCTTGCTTCCTCAACCCTTTTTAAAGCTTCTTCAGCGTTAACTATGCAAGCAGAAACCCCTGGGCGATATTCGCACTTGTCGATCTTCCTCGTGCAATAGCCACATTGGATGTTGCATCTTGGGGCAACAGGTAAATGAATTCTTGCAAAAGTGAAGTGTGCTTTCTCGCTATAGCAAGGATGAGCGGAGGTTAGATGAGCAAACTTACTTCCAACCTTCTCCCAGGTCTCTTCTTTCATCTCTCAACCCTCTTTTGCCTTTAGAGCTTTATATGCCTTTTTATCTCTCGCACTTGGAATTGCATTCTGCGAGAAGTGCTTCACAAATTCCACAATTTCTTCGAAGAACTTGAAAGGAAATCCGAGCAAAGCTTCGTCTTCGCGGATATCTGTTGACATTCTACATCCAAAACAGCCAAGACTAAGGTTTATCTTTTGCCTCTTGAAGGGAATTGCGGTGCAATCTAAGCAAGTTGCTCTCATCACCGCTGTGTTGAGTTCAACCCTTTCACCCTTCATCGCATTAACGTATGCAAGCATGATCCACATGAGCTTTTCAGGCTGGTCTTCTACAATTACAACATCTGGTTCCATTATTGCGGTTTCAAGTGGGAAAAGGTATAGATCCTCAACTTCTCCGGGAGCAAAATTCTCCACATCCCCATAGAGCTTGGCTCCAACAACAGGATCTTTCGAGATCCCGACCTTTAAAGAATGTTCTCCAGTTCTAAAACCTTCTGGCAAAGGTTTAAAGCCGAAAATGTTTGCAGATGGAGCGCAACCAATCTCTTCTCTTCCTATGATCACATGCTCTCCTTTTCTAGCTTCCATTAAGGCTTGACAGTAGCGATAACCTTTCAGCCTTTTTGCGTTCACTTCAAGCTTTTTTGGAGAAATTTTAACTCCCACAGGATAGCTCCTTAACCCAAGAATTTCTCTAAGCTCCTTTGCTTTTTTTCTTAGCTCTGAGATGTCCACAAGAGTCACCCAAAAAATAAAGTTAAGCACAGCGAATATCTTCGCCCTTATATTCTCCCTTGACCGCAAGATTGTTTACGAGTTCAACAAGATCCACTACCTTAATCGGTATTCCTTGCTCTTCAGCCATTTGCTTTAAGTGGTATTTGCAGAATGGACAGCATGAAATTAGATACTCCGCACCAGTTTCTTTTGCCTCTTGAATCCTATTTTTGCCAATGGCTCCAGCAA
>JANXDV010000067.1 GCA_025058955.1 Archaeoglobaceae archaeon
CTGCAAAAAAGGGATTTCCCAAGAGATCTCTTTTAATGCTTAGATTGCGATCCGCAAAGTATATGGCACGAATAGCAAATCTCTTCGGCTTTACTCTTTCGATCTTTTTCTCCTCAAAGGCTTTAACGTGTAGCGAGAAAAGATTCACGTCAAGGCTCCATTCTACGCTATCCAAAGAGCCTTGGAACCTTGGATTAAGCTCTAAAACATAGGGCTTGTCCGCTAATACGAAATCGATGCCAATAGAACCTTTTAAATCAAAAAGCTCTGCAGTTTCTATTGCTATCCTCTCAAGTTCCCTTCTTTTCTCTTCCTCAACCTTTAAAGGGGTTAAATTTCCGCTGTATCGAAAGCCATGAGCGTTCATTTCTTTCCAGCCTGAGAATACGAGATTGCAAGCCAAAGGGACTATTTCACGAGATGAAAGCAAAGAAACACTACAAGGAATTCCTTCTATGAACTCTTGCAGAATACAGCCCTCTTCTTCTTTTTCCGCAAACTTTATCCCCTCTCCACCACCACCAAATCTTGGTTTTGCTATCGCTTTACCTTCAGGCTTTTTTAAAACCTTTGGATGTGGAATTCCAGCTTTTTCAAGAGTTTTATAGAATTCGAGCTTGTCAACGATCTTCTTAACAACCTTTGGTTCATTGCATAGAAGTTCTGCATTGATCTCAAAGCTCTCAAAGTTTGAGCAAAGCACAACTTTCGCATTCTTCTCCTGAGCAATTCTCTCCGCTTCTTCTACTTTCTCGATTGGATAAACTTTTTCGCAAAAAAGTTGAAGATCCGCATCGATATACTTAGTTATTGCATAAACCTCATATCCTGCTCTCTTCGCAGAGCTGGCAACATTACGAACGTTTGTCCCGATCAAGAGCACTTTCTCAGACATCTCCTTATTAAATCCTCCTCCTCACTTCTGTAGATCTCCTTCACCTTTCCATTGCCGAGAACTCTTAAACCTCTTACAATAACCGCTGGGATTGCATCATTCGCTTCTCCCATTAGAAGGTTTGCAAAGCTTGCGATCTCATCTGCTATGCACTCAACAGTCACCTCGAGCACATTGCCAAATAGATCCTGAATTCCCCTCCAATCTCTCATCGCCCAAATTCCTGAAATCCCAACTGCAACTCCAACGACGCCTTTTCTAAAGCATCTTCCATTCGTGTCTGTTATTATGATTCCAACCCTTTTGCCCGTAAGCTCCTCGAGCCTCCTTCTTATTCTCTCTGCGCTTTGATCTGGATCTATGAGTGGCAAAATTATGCTTCCTTTCTCGATGTTCGAAGCGTCAATTCCTGCATTGACACAAATATTGCCGTATTTAGCCTTTACAAGCAGAAAAGGCTCTTTTATTAGAATTTCCTCACTCTCCTCTATAACCGCCTGAACAAACTCCGGTGGCTTTCCAACTTTACTGCTGAGTTCAAAAGCCAAAGGACTTGGCTTGTAATCGCTGAGCTTTCTCACTCTTCCCTCAGCCTTTGCGACGATCGTGGAGCAGATCACGATTATGTCCTCATCCTCGATCTCAGCTTTTTCCACGATCAGCTTGGCTATGTCGTCCCCCTTCTTTATTAAAGGAAGTCCACGAATAGGAATAAATTCAACCTTTTCTCGACAAATAGCTGAAGATGATGCTCGCAAGCTCATCTCTTGAGAGCAATTTCTCCATTGCTCCTTGTGCGAGCTCTTTTCTTCCTCCACCACTTCCCTTCGCATATTTTCCAACCTCCTTTATAATTTCTCTTGCATCATAATTCCCAAAGGCAAAAGCAACAACCATAACTTTGCCCTCACCTGGAGCCATCAAACAGCCCAAAGCTCTTTTTTTAGCTAAATAGTCTCCAAGCTTTTGCAATTCAGCCATATCTGCTGAAACAATTTCAACAACAACCTTTAAGCCATTGAAGTCCTCAGCATTTCTGAGAAGATTTTCTCCAGTGATCTCTGCCATTCTCTCTTTCAGCCTCTCTATTTCCTTCTTTTGCTCTTTCCACTCTTCAAAGAATCTCTCCACAGTTTTAGGAAGCATTTGTGGTTCTACACGCAGAATCTTGCTCGATTCTTTGAGTAAAGATTCCATTTTTTCAATCGCCTCTATTGCGGATTCTGCTACAGCGAACTCAAACCTGATCACTCCATCTTGAATTGAATCAACGCTTAGGATCTTGATCACTCCTATCTCTCCAGTGTTAGCACAATGCGTTCCTCCACATGCTTGGACATCATCTCCAACTTGCACAATTCTTATATCCTTCCCCGGCGGAACTCCACCTTGATAAAGTCTGAAGCCAAATTTCTTCTCCGCATCAATTCGATCCATCCAGAACCATTTTATTGGCTTATTTGCAAATACTTCTTTATTTGCAAGCCTCTCTATTTCTCTAACTTCTTCATCAGAAAACTTCCTGTAATGAGTTACATCGAGTCTTGCCTTCTCAAACTCCTTTTTCGCTCCTGCTTGCCATATGTGCTTTCCATACAGCTTTTGAAGTGTGTATAAAAGCACATGTGTTGCTGAGTGATGTCTCATATGCCTTAACCTTTTTTCTGGATCAATATAACCTTTGATCTCTCCTTCCAAGGCAATAGGACTTTCGAGCTTGTGCAGAACAATTCCATCGACTTCAATGACAGAAACAACCTTAAATTTTTCACCATTCGCAACTATGTAGCCAGAATCGCTATCTTGCCCACCGCTCTCAGGATAAAATGCGGTTCTGTCGAGGATCAAGAAACCATTTTCAAAACCTATAACCTTTGCGAAGAACTCAAAGAGCTTTGGATTATCGTAGTAGAGCTTTTTCGTCTTTGGATAATCTTTTGAAAGCTTTATCTCTCTTTTTTCCTCTTTTACCGCTTTAGAATGCTTCTTTGCAAGTTCTGAATAGAAATCTGTTGGAATTTCAACGCTAACTCCCTTCTCCTCCGCCATCCTTAGTGCAATTTCTGCTGGAATTCCATGAGAATCGTAAAACTCGATCAGATCCCCCTTCTCGATTCTTTTCTTTTTCTCAATTGTTCTCTCTATCATTTTCAAACCCTTCGAGATCGTAGTCTTAAATCTATCCTTTTCCAGTTCCAAGATCTCTTGAATCGTCTCCATTGGAATTTCGAATTTAAATCCAAGAATTTTTTTGTGCAGATCGAGTAGATCGTAGAGCCCAAGGTTTAGCTGAAGCTCCTCCATTATTCTGAAGCTTCTTCTAACGATTAACCTTGCAAGATAACCCGCACCAGCATTCGAGGGCACTAAGCCGTCGCCGAGCATGAAAAGCAAGCATCTCGTATGATCTGCAAGAGAGTAAATTTTTGCCATTGGCTCTATGAGCTTTTTAACTTCTTCAACGCTAATTTCAAACTTCTTTGAGATCTCTGAAAGAATTTTATCTCTCGAATGCCCTATTCCAGCAAGCTTCGAAGTTTCTGCTACGATCGATCTTAGATCTTTACCTCTAAGGTAATTTAGACCGCTTGAATCGAAGATCTTATCGAGCACTTTGCCGAAGATCGCATCGTAAACAGTCGGAGATCCTTTGCTCATCCATACAAACCTTTCAAGCCCATAACCAGTGTCAACAATGTAATTGTCCATCTTCCGATATCTCTCCCCCTTGATCTCTATGTCTCCACGATCGTCTAATTGGAGATTCATGAAAACGAGTGTTGCCAATTCAAGTCCAGAGACTATTGCTTCTAAACAAGGTCCAGCGTTGCCACCGCCAGCCCATGGTTCTTCCTTGTAAACTATTTCTTCCTTCCTTATTCCAAGCTTTTCGAGTAGCTCTGTGCAATAGGCAACAGTTTCGTTCTTCCAGTAAATCTCTTTGCCGGGAAAGTTAAAAGCGTGGTGAGCCATCATTTCAAAAAGAGTCAAATGTCTTCCTGTTATTCCAACGCTATCCAAATCGTCAAGCCTTATACATGGCTGAGAGATCGTCAGCGGATTAGCTGGTGGTGGAGCAATACCAGCGGTTACAAAAGGCTGGAAATCTGCGATGCTTGCAATTGTTAGATATATATCATCCCTCCACCTTGCAACGACTGGATATCTCTCGATCCTTGTATGAGCCCTTTCTTCAAAGAATTTCAGATAGAACTCACGCATTTCATCGAGTTCAAAGCTTTTCTTGAAGGGAGAATTGTTGATAAAGGTGTATCCTCCGCAAGGTGGATCTCCACAGATCTCGCGATCATCTGCAGTCCAAAAGTTTTTGCCGCATTTAACGCATCGCCTTCTCATGAAACCGTTCTCCTTCAGAAACGTGATGTCGAGGTATTCCTTCTCGAGAGTCATCGAGTTCTGTTCTAAGCACGATATATATCTTTACCCTTAACTGCGGGAAAACCTAAAAGCTTAAAGATTGTGTCGCCAACAAAAGCTATGGATGCCTCCCTCCGCATAGCGAGGATTAAAGGTATAGAGATCACGATCCACTGGAGTCTCTTCATAATCCTTTTTGTCCTTTCAAGTTATTTCTACACTTCAACCGAACCTTTTGGCTTTGCAAATCTAAAAGAGTTTGAAAGAATTGCTTTCTCGATTTTAGCATCGGTTTTTGTATTCATTGCGGTGCTCATCCATGAGCTTGCTCATTCACTTGTTGCAATGAGATTTGGTGTTAAAGTAAAGGGAATCATGCTCTTCATCTTCGGCGGAGTTGCGATGATGGAGAAAATTCCAAAGAATCCAAAAGAGGAGTTGGCTGTAGCCTTAGCTGGACCATTTGCGAGCTTAGCAATTGCTCTCTTAAGTTTCATAATCTCTATAAATACAAAAGGAGGATTATCGATGTTTTTCCTGATCAATGCATACTTTAACTCAATTTTGACGATCTTCAACCTCATTCCCGCGTTTCCAATGGATGGTGGAAGAGTTTTGCGTTCAATTATAGCGAGAAGAACGAGTTACAGTAGAGCTACAAAAACCGCTGCTGGGATTGGTAAGGCAATAGCAATTGCGATGGGTATAATTGGATTCTTTGCTGTGAACATATGGTTAATGCTCATTGCACTCTTCATCTATCTTGGCGCAAGCGAGGAGGAGAAGATCGTTACCGCAGAAGACCTTTTTTCCAGATTCTCAATTGGAGACATAATGACAAAAGAAGTCATCTCTGTCACTCCAGATACGAGAATTGGAGAAGTCATTGAGCTTATGTTCAAGCACAAGCATCTTGGCTATCCTGTTGTGAAAGATGGCGAGCTCGTCGGAATTGTGACGTTAAAAGATATAATGAACGCAGATCCAAATACGAGGATAGAAGAGGTTATGAGCAAAGAGCTTTTGACTCTTTCACCCAAAGAAAGAGCATTTGAGGCTTTTAGAATCATGAGCGAGAAGGGTATTGGAAGAATACCAGTTGTTGAAGATGGAAAACTTGTTGGAATAGTTTCAAGGAGTGATTTGATGAAGATCAAAGAATTGCTCGAATTTCTGGAGGTGTTGGAGTGGAAAAGAAGCTCATAATCATTGGCACTGCGCATGTTTTGCAGAAGAGCGTTGAAGAAGTAAGGAATGTCATCGAAATGGAAAAGCCAGACGCTGTGGCGGTTGAGCTTTGTCCAGCAAGGTATAAAGCTTTGATGGGAGAAAGAGAAGAGGTAAAAGTGTCAGAGATCCTTAAAAAAGGTGATTTCTTTTTAATACTTTTACAACTAATTCTTGGCTATTTCCAGAGAAAAATCGGAGAAGAGATGAGGACTAAGCCTGGTGAAGAGATGCTCACA
>JANXDV010000068.1 GCA_025058955.1 Archaeoglobaceae archaeon
ACTTTCTCTTATAGAAGGGCGAATATTCGTATGCATTCCTTACAATATTCTTCAACTTCTTCTCCTGAATCCGCTTCAATTCCTCAACGGGTAGCCTTTCTATTGTCGGGCTCCAGAACATCATTCCACCTCTTTTATCTCAACCTCCACGTAGTCTCCGACTTTTAGCTCCTTTGCAAGGTATTCCTCATACTTCATGGTTATAAAAGCATCGAAGCCCAAAAGTTCCTCGAATTTCTTCATCAAGTTCATACCCATTTGCAAGCTAAACTCGATAAGCTGTGTCGGATTCGTTGGTTGTGATGTTATCATCTCTGAATGCTCTTTTTTCATGAAAACAAGCACTTCTTCATCTCTAAGCTCGATTCTCACAATTCTGAATCTCATTTTCTCACCCCGGAGACGAATATGTGATCCCTATGATAGGGTTCCAGATCGCCGGTTGCAAGAATTTCAA
Source organism: Archaeoglobaceae archaeon (assembly GCA_025058955.1). Lineage (GTDB taxonomy): Archaea > Halobacteriota > Archaeoglobi > Archaeoglobales > Archaeoglobaceae > WYZ-LMO2. The sequence continues at coordinate 458 of JANXDV010000068.1, forward strand.
ATGCCTCTGAAACTTCTTTTAGAACAAGAGAGAAAACTTCTCTGGGCTCTACAGTGGAATCTATACTCTTTGCCTTCACCATCATCAGCATTCTACCCCTTCTTTTGAGGAAAAACTTCGAATTAATTTCCAAGATCTCAACCTGATTCCTTTGCGATAGGTCTTGATAGATTAGATCGACTTTCTCAACTACCCCACTATACTCCTGTGGCTTTGAAGCGTCAGCAAGGATCGGAATTATATTCTCTCTATTTCTTGCAAGCTCAAGAAGTTTTTTGAATGGTTTGGCTGAATATTCAACTGCATAGATCATCCCTTCATCAACGATATCCGCAAGATGGCTCAAAGTGGTGCCACTCGCAGCACCGAGGTAGAGAATTTTCTCATTTCCGGAAAATTCAACTTCATAGCCTTTAACGATCATCGCGGAAAGCTTGCTCCTCCAAGGAACCCATTCTCTATACCTCTCCCTTCCAACTTCAAAGATTTTTTCTCCGTAGTGACTTCCATATCTGCTTTTTGTTGCTGGAATGTTTCCAAAAAACTTAACGTTTCTCATTTTCTCCTCAACTCTTCAAATCTTTTCTTTACCAAATCATGAAGCCCCTCTTCAAGCTCTCCCCTGAAGAAGTCTACTTTGGAAGCTATTGAGATCTTTCCTGCCAAAAATCTTGCCATCTTTCCTCTCTTATTCTTTGGCAGATTTCTAACAAAGCCGTGCAAAAAAATTATTCCATGTTTTGGCATCTTCGCTTCCTTGCCTTTTTTCAATCTTGCAAGAGCTTTGTAAAGACTTCTTTCAGCGCCAATAATCTGTATTTTACTTGCTGGAGCTTTTGCAAGTTTTTCCAAGCTTCCAAACTTCTCTATTAACTTTGCTCCAATCTTCGCTCCCGCAACTTCGGTAAGATTGGGAGCAATTCTTTCCATCACAACTTCGATCTCCTTCTCAACTTTTTCTTTCAGCCTTTCAAGGTTTGAAATGCTTTCTGCAAAATCATCTTGAATTTCAGTCCCTTTAACAAGTTCCAAATCTGATTTTTTCTCCTTAAGAACGTTTATAATCTCTTCAAGTTCTTCAAGCGCTTTTACAAGAGCGATGACGTATTTTTCATCACTTCTCAGCTCTTTCTCCATTTTCTCTTCCGCCACTTCAATTGCAATTTTTCTAAGAATTTTATAATAATCTTTTCCAAAAATTTCCATTCCAAGATCTGAGATATTAAAGGGTAAAGGAGAATTATTTCTTGCTGATTTAAAGGATTCCTTAAGTTTCTCCGCTAATTCCACTTTTTCTTCAAACTTTCCAAACCAAAGGTTATAACTCAACTTCCGCACCTCTGTTTCTACCTTTGGTTATTATTTCTTCGCATTCAATGCCTCTCTCTTCAAAATAACTCCTCATGTCCTTTGCCAAGGTTTTTAAATTTGTGTCCGAAATTGTGAAAACACTTGGTCCTGTAGAGCTCATTCCAGCGGGAAAATGATCGAGGAATTCACGCATCATTTTACCATATCTTTCAACCTCCGCTCTCTTGAAACCCAAATGCTGGATTCTGCGAAGAGCAAATAAGAAAGAGTCAAGGTCTGCTTCAGCTACAGCGGGAAGCATTTTCATTAGAATTAGATGGCATAGCTCTCTCACGTCTTCTAAGGGCACTGGACAGCTCTTCTGAAATAAATTTATTTCTCCACTTCCATAAGCTCCACTGAGCTTTGGAATTAGAACAAAAACATCCCAATCAGGAAAATCAAGCCTTGAAATGACCTTTGCTGGCTTTGCTTTGCTTGCAGAAGATGGTAAGAAATCCTTCTTCTCCTTCATCGAGTGTCCTCCATCGACAACGAATCCACCAAACTCAAACACCGCGACACCTATGCCAGAAGTTCCACCTCTCCCAACGATTTCCGCAATTTCTCTGATCGTTAAATTCAAATCATAAAGCTCTGAAAAAGCTTTACCTATTGCCAAGCCTATCTGTGTTCCACTTCCAAGTCCAATATGGCTTCTATAATCAGATTTGATGAAAATCTCGATCCCTTTGCCGAAATAATTTGACAGCTTTTTTGCAAACTCCAAAAATCTATCCAAGTTATGAGCTTTACCCTTTACAAAAACTTCCTCGCTTTCAAATGCCTCAATCTCGATGAAAGGCTCATTTAAAGCAAAACCAACGCCACCATCTATTCTGCCAAGAGAGCCATTCATGTCTATGAGCGTGATGTGGACTCTTGAAGGCGTTCTTATTCGCATGGAAAAAGTTGAAGAAAAAGATTAAAAGTTTAACGCAAAATCTATGCAATGCTCGAGGTGATTGAAGCTCTTTCAAAAATGCTTTCAGGTAGAGTTGTTGTAAGCGAAGAAGAGTTAAAAAGAAAAGCATTGAGAGCTGGATTAAGAGTTCTTGGAATCGAAATGAAAGATTTTACTAAGGAAGATCTAAAAGAAGTAGTTCTCAGCTTTATAGATTGCCCCCTTTCCGTGAGATCCGCTTATTTTTCGGAAAAGATCTGCCTGAATGGAGTTAATTTTTACCACTTACACACGGTAAAGCCTCAGCCCTCAGACCTTGAAATTGCATACTATGAATACATAAAATCAAAGGCTTTTCTTGACGAGCTGGAGAAGATCATGAACGCAACAGATAGATTCTTTGAAGGTTACGCTAAGGAAGGGTATTTTCTCAGACTTTACTCTTCAAATACCAAGTTTGCGGTGTTCTTTACAACTATTTCCGATCTGAAAGAGGATGCGGAGATCCATATAAAGATCGCTTCAAGCTTCGATGGTGAATACGTTGCGGTTGTGCGGACTGAAGAAAAGCCTACGGAATTCGTGGAATTTTTCAGATTGCACTCGGAGAAATTTAAGAGAAACAATGCTAAAGTCTGGGTTGCAAATGCTCTCGGCTCTATAGATCCATTCATTGGATATCCAAAGGATCTAAAGTTGATCAGCAGATTTAAAAATCCGAGACTTGCGAGCAGAATAAACTCGCTTTGGAGAGAAAAAGTGGATGAGTTAGATTAGCTTCTAAGAATTTCTAAAGCTTCTTTCACTTCTGCATTTTCGTGCACAATAATCGAGATCGCCTTTGTCATCTTTGTCGGATTTTGAGCTTGAAAGATGTTTCTTCCGATTGCAACTCCCCTTGCTCCCGCATCCATAGCCATTCTGACCATCTGAAGCAGTTCTTCGTCACTGCTCATCTTTGGTCCGCCCGCTATTACAACTGGAACAGGACAACCCTCAACGACTTTTTTAAAGCTCTCAACGTCTCCTGTGAAGTTCGTCTTTACTATGTCCGCACCAAGCTCCGCTCCAACTCTCGCTGCTAAGCTTACTGCTTTGAAGTCGAACTGGTTGATCTTATCCCCTCTTGGATACATCATTGCAAGCAAAGGCATTCCCCACTCGGAGCAAATTCTGGAGATCTCACCAAGATTTTTCAACTGCTCCGCTTCAGTCTTACTTCCAATGTTCACGTGAATGCTAACACCATCCGCTCCAAACTTTATAGCTTCTTCCACAGTGCAAACAAGGACTTTTTCATTTGGATCTGGAGAAAGACTTGTAGAGCCACTGAGATGAACGATTAGTCCAACATCTCTTCCGTAACCGCGATGACCAAATGCAACTATTCCCTTATGAAGAATTACCGCATTTGCTCCACCTTCTGCTACCGCATTTATCGTCTTAGGCAGATTTACAAGCCCCTCTATTGGTCCCATTGAAACTCCATGATCCATTGGAACTATTACAGTATTTCTGGTATTTCTGTCGATTATTCGTTCTATTCTGATCTTCTTTCCAATCATGCTATTGAGTTTCAAAGTGGCAATATAAATTTTTCCTTTTTATTTCTCCTCCTCTCTCGTTAATACGAGCTGTGAAATCGTGCCAAGCACTCCGAGGGTGAACCAGAGCAAGAACATGAGAGGTGAAGAAAAAGCTACGCTTACAATACTCCTTGGCTCAAGTAAGAATTCCTCCACTAAGGTGCCCGTGATTAAAATATAAATTGCAACCACAAATGCTGTAGCTCCAAGAAATGCTGTGATAACTATAAATAGAAATCTTTCGATAAAGAGAACTAAAATTCCACAAAGCACTGCAAAGACGTAGACAAACAAAAGCCTTTCAGGGATTAGATAGGATAAAAACATGTAACCAACAACCGCTCCGGTTAAGAATAAACCAAGTCTATATATTAGCCAAAATACAACCGCAAAGATCATTCCTGAGATCAGAAATGAAATGAGGGGGAAAAAACCAAAATAGATTGAGACGTAGTAGCCCACTATGATGCCGATCACAAAACCTATTGCTGCACTGTAAAGCCTGAAGATCTTGTAACCCGCTAAACAAACTGCGAAACCACTCAGGATCAAAAGTGAAACCAAAAGTGGTTGGTTGTAGATCAACTCGATCCACTCATCCATATATTAGCATTGTTATTTAACTATATAAAATTTCCGATTAACGATTCTTCGATTCTCCATGCACAATTGCAGAAGCGACGAGATGTGCGATCCTTAAAGCTTCGGGAATTTTTCCTCTCCAAGTGTTCGTCTCTATTAACTTCTTAGCTTCATCAACGCTTAAACCGCAAAATTGAATGAAAAGGGAACCAAATTCATATATCTCTCCAGCACGCTCAACTATGGCAATTCTTTCCTCATAATCACTTAGATTTTTCAGAGCGTCTTTGAACTCATCCATATTTGGCTTTCTACCCATTACAACTACAACTGGGATCCCAGTTTGTTCATAGATTTTTTTTATGTCCGCTATGTTAAAACCACCAAATGTTATTCCCCCTAAGAATATGCATTTCAATTGATTGAAAAACTTGGATCTTTTAATCATCTTCACAATTTTCTCAGTGGAATCAAATCCGTCTATGGAGATCTCCTCGAACATGAACCCTTCAATATTTCTACCACTCATAACACAGCCAACGAGACAGCAAAAGTCCTTTGAGAAGCTGTCGTCGATGCCCAGAACTCTCCAAACTTTCATAAAGCTTATTCACATGGAAGTTTATTAACCATATGGAAGATCTCGTGAAGTTCATTCACGAAGTCGGAAGCTTAAAGCTTACACCAAGATCTGGTTGGCTAAAAATAGGAATTGAATTTCCAGAAAGTGTTGCGGAGCATAGCTTTAGAACTGCGATCATA
>JANXDV010000069.1 GCA_025058955.1 Archaeoglobaceae archaeon
GATTTTGAAATTGAAAAAGTTGAAAAATGGCTTTCATGGAGAGATCTAAAGAACACTGCATTTGCGGTGATAATAGGGAGACATTCGAACATATATCTGCCAGAGTATGAGTCGATAAAACGAAACGTAGTGGTGATCGACGAACATTCTGGTTTTTTGGATTTGCTGGACTATATTTTGCAATATCTGCCTGAAGGTGTTTACTACGATCGTAACGTCTATTCAGATCTAAAATTCTGTGTAGAAAAAGGCTGTGATTACAGAAACTGCTGGAACTGTGAGAATTTCCTTGGACAAGAACTCGCTTTTGACATCGATCCGGAGAACGTCAATTGCCCTTATCATGGAAGTGTTGAGGAGAAGATGAAAAGGGGACAAGGATTGAGCTTCTGCATGATCGAGTTCAAAAAAGTGAGAAAGCTCACTGAAATGCTTTATGAGGAATTGAGAGGAGAATATAAGGAAATTCGGATAGTTTTCTCTGGAAGAGGTTTTCACATTCATGTGCTGGATGAAAAGGCTATAAAAATGGATAAAAAAGAAAGAGAAGAGATTGCAAGACAGTATTTAGATTACGCAATCGACGAATGGGTCACTAATGGTGAGATGAGGCTTATAAGGCTTCCATACTCCCTTAACGGTCTCGTTTCAAGAATTTGCACTCCAGTAGCTATTGAAGAGCTCCAAAATTTCGACCCCAGAAGTAAATCTATCCCTTCTTTTCTGCTTTAGCTCCACCCTCAGTCTTCTTTTTCGCCTTAACCTCTTTCCCTTCGTAGTAGTATTCTTTCTTCTTTTTCTCACCCTTCATATGGATTAATTATTATCAACGATTTTTAAAACTTTCCAAGTTTAGCAGAAATGGGAAATTTTCAGAGCTTAACCGAAATCTTTAAACTTATTTGTGCAAGAACAAAACTGGGCTCGTGGGGTAGTGGAGATCCTGAGGGCCTCCGGAGCCCTCGACCCGGGTTCAATTCCCGGCGAGCCCGTCATGAAGGTTATACTCCTTACCCGAATTTTTTAATCTTAACCCTTAGAAGAAATATTTTTATCTTCAAATTAACTATTTTTGTGCGAATCTACGTTCTCGACTCAACAGCGATTTTCCAGAAAAAAGCGGTTTATGAAAACATGGTAACTGTGCCAGAAGTAGTTTCGGAGATCTTGGATGAGAATTCGTCGCTATACTTAAGTGTGAAAGGGCTCAAAGTAGAGGATGCAAGCGAAAGAAGTTTGAAAATTGTCATGGAAACTTCAAAAAAGACTGGAGACATCTATAAGCTCTCAAATACGGACTTAAAACTCCTTGCAAAGGCTTTGGATGAAAAAGAAAAAGGAAATGAAGTTGTTCTCGTTACAGATGATTACTCCATACAGAACGTTGCAATGGCTCTCGGGATTGAATTTGAGGGTGTGATCCAAAGAGGGATATCGAAAGGTTTTAAGTGGGTGAGAGTGTGTAGGGGATGTGGTAGAAAAGTTGATAGTGCCATTTGCCCAATATGTGGTTGTGAAACGATGGTTAGGAAGGTGAAAAAATGAAGATCGAAAGTTTAATCGAGAAGGCGAGAAGGTTGAAGGAGAAAGGAATGGCTACTGAAGAAATTGCGGATGAGCTGAACGTCTCTTTAGACACCGCAGTCTGGCTTTTAACAAGAGCAACACAAACACCTCCTTCGGACATCTACATAGAATGGACAAATCTCGTAAAGCCATGGCGTTTGAGAATGGTCGCAGTTGCGCTTGCAGACATGATCTTAGAGAATTTTGAGGAAGTTGAAGTCGTTGTTGGAATTGCGACGAGCGGAATTCCTTTGTCAACGATGGTTGCGGAAGAACTTTCAGCGGAGCTTTCGATCTATTACCCTGCCAAAGTCAGTGGACAAGAAGTGAAAGAGGGCATCTTGAGTGAGAACTTCGCAAAGGTTACCGGAAAGAAATGTGTAATCGTGGATGATATAATTTCGACTGGTAGAACGGTTAGGGGTGCAATAGAGGTTATAGAAAAAACTGGTGGAAAAGTAATTGGCGTGGCGGTTGTTGCAGACAAAGGTGGCAGAATTGAAACTGTTCCTGTTAAAAGCTTACTGAGGATCTCGAGGATCTGATGAAAGTAACAGTAGTTGTTCCAACGCTTAACGAGGAAAAAGGAATTGGAGGAGTTGTTAGGGATTTTAAAAACCTTGGATACGAAGTTCTCGTAGTTGATGGAGGGAGTAGGGATCGAACAAGAGAGATCGCTGAAAAAAATGGGGCGAGGGTAATAATCCAATCTGGAAAGGGAAAGGGACAGGCGATTGCTGAAGCCTTTAGTGCTCTGGATAGCGATGTAATAGTTCTGGTAGACGGAGATGGAAGTTATCCTGCGGAGGAAGTCCATAAAGTGCTCGAACCAATAGAGAAAGATCTTGCGGATCATGTGATCGGTAACAGATTTCATAGCTATGAGAAAGGGGCATTTACAAGACTGAACTTGTTAGGAAACAAAATTTTGAACTTTTTTTTCAGATTTGCATATGGTATTAGCCTCAGCGACGTTCTGTCTGGGTATAGAGCCTTGAAAAGAGAGGTTTATAAGAACGTAGAGATAAAGAAATCTGGATTTGAAGTAGAAGTTGAGCTAACCGTTGAAACTCTTGCAAAAGGATTTAGAGTTTCAGAAGTTCCAATTAGCTATAGAAAAAGAGAGGGGAAGACGAAATTAAGACCAATAAGGGATGGTTTTAGGATAGGGAAGGCTATATACGAGCTTTTGAGAAGATACAGCCCAGCGAGATATATTTATATACTCGGAGCAATATTTATTTTTTTGGGTTTGATAACTGGTTTATATGTTCTATATGCCTGGTTCAAGGGAATAACACACATCTTGCTTGCAATGCTCACCACGCTTTTCATACTCATGGGCGTTCAATTTTTTGTGTTTGGACTAATGACACATCTGCTTTTCCGAACAACAATAGAACTGAGAAGAGAAATAAAGGATCTAATTAGGAAACGTTAAATTGTTCTCAAAACTCCAGCAATTTGGGCTATTAACTCCTTTCCTGCCCTTACAATTGGATAGAAATTAAGAAAGCCATGGAGCATTCCGTTATATCTAACAGTCACCGCCTCACTTCCCATTTTTCGCATTAAAGCTCCAAACATTTCTCCTTCATCCCTCAGAGGATCGTATTCTGCGGTTACGATCAATGCGGGCGGAAGATTGCTAAGATCCGCATAGATCGGAGAAGCTCTCCAATCCAAAGCCTCTTCTGGCTTGTTTAAGTAATGTCTGTTAAACCAAGCCATGATCTCTTCTGTTAAGATACCTCTTCTCCCGAATTCGAGCTTTGAAGGTGTAAAGGTTGAGAGATTTACGACAGGATAAACTAAAATCTGTCCTTTAACGAATTCTTCCCCCTCATCTCTCGCGATCATACTTGCCACAGTAGCCAAATTTCCTCCAGCACTATCTCCTGCAACAAAAATTTTATCCTTATCCACCCCGATTTCTTCTGCATGATCCGCAACCCATTTTAGTGCATCGTAAGCATCTAAAACTGCAGAGGGAAATTTATGCTCTGGGGCAAGTCTGTAGTCTACAGAAACAACTGTAGCATCTGACAGCTTAGCTATTCTCCTACAAATTCCATCATGAGTTTCGAGATTGCAAAGAACAAAACCACCGCCGTGGTAATAAACCAGAACTGGGCTATCTGGGCTTTGCTGATAGATTCTGATCCTTAGATCTCCGTTTCTCCCTTTTATTACCCTATCTTCAACTTTTTTTACTTCCTCTTGAGACATTTTTGCGATCATCTCAAAAACGTTGTTCATGTTTCTCCTATATTCCTCAACAGAAATCGAGGGATCAAAAGGAGGAAGCTGGCGGTATAAATTCAGAATATTCTGCAGATCTGGATCAATTGGCATAGCGTTGGTAAGATCTGCGTATAAAAAATTTTCGTAACTACTTACTCTTCTCCCTTCTAAACTTCAATGCGGACTCTACAAATCCTAAAAATGGTGGTGAAGGCGATAATGGGCGAGACTTAAATTCTGGATGGAATTGAGTTGCAAAGAAGAAACGATGACTCGGAATTTCCAGAATTTCCATCCTTCGTTTCTCGTCAGACCAACCACTGAAGATCATTCCTTTGCTTTCGAACAAGGCTATGTATTCTGGGTTTACTTCATAGCGATGCCTATGTCTCTCGAGAACTTTTTCTTTTCCATAAAGCCTATGAGCGATCGTTCCTGGCTTTATCGTGACTTCTATCTCTCCAAGCCTCATGCTTCCGCCGAGTTCTTTGACTTCTTTTTGTTCAGGCAGTAAGTCGATGACACAGTGCTCCACTTTGGAGATCTCAGAGCTGTTCGCATTCTTAAGTCCACAAACGTTACGAGCAAACTCCACTACTGAAAGCTGGAAACCAAAACAGATTCCGAGTAAGGGAATATCATTCGTTCTCGCATAATTAATAGCCTTGATCTTTCCCTCTGCACCTCTCTGTCCAAAACCCCCTGGGATGAGAATGCCATCATATCTAAGATCTACATTTCCATTTTCAACTTTCTCGCTGTCGATCCAAACACAATTAACTTTACACCCTAATCGAATTCCCGCATGTTTCAACGCCTCTTTTATGCTCAAATAAGCATCCTTTACATCGACATATTTCCCAACGATTGCTATGTCAACTTCTTCCCTTAACTCTCTCATTCTCTTAACAAAATTCTCCCATTCTCCACTACCATTTTTCCTTTCAAGCTTTAACTTTCTCAAAATGACTTCATCGAGTTTCTCCTCTTTAAACTTCAAAGGAACTTCGTAGATATCGCAGTCTTCATTGCTGATCACCGCTTCCTTTTCAACGTCGCAGAAAAGGGCGATCTTCTTCTTCGTCGACTCCTTAAGCTTTTCCTTACATCTACCAACGATTATATCAGGGTAGAGCCCAAGCTCTCGCAGTTCTTTAACGCTATGCTGAGTCGGTTTTGTCTTTTGCTCTCCGCCAGCATCGAGTGGGATCAGGGTTACATGGACAAGCAGAAAGTCCTCCTCATTCTCCTCAATCCTCATCTGCCTTATTGCCTCAAGAAAAGGCATGCTTTCGATATCTCCGACTGTGCCACCAACTTCGATCAGACATATCTCAGCATTTTTCTTTCTTGCAACCTCTCTGATCCAAGCTTTGATCTCATCTGTTACATGGGGTATTATTTGAACAGTTTGTCCAAGATACTCTCCACGCCTCTCTTTTTCGATTACACGTCTATATATCTTACCAGTTGTTATATTATGCTCTCCTGTTAATTCAATTCCAATAAAACGCTCATAATGTCCAAGATCAAGATCGACTTCAGTCCCATCTCTAAGCACGTAAACCTCTCCATGCTGGAATGGATTCATCGTGCCAGCATCGATGTTTATGTATGGATC
>JANXDV010000006.1 GCA_025058955.1 Archaeoglobaceae archaeon
AAAATATATTAAATTTTCTATGGATAGATTTCTATGCTTTTTGCTTGATTTTTTTGATTATCTTTGGTTTTATGCTCTTTTCAGCTAAAAATAGAAGATAATCTCCAACAAAATCCATTGAAAAGTCCAATCTGTAGTATTAATTGCTATCAAAGAAAGCTTGACCGCATTTATGCGTTATATTTAATCGTAATTTTTTCTAAATTGCAGATGAAGGATTAGAAGCTGAATTTTAGCTCTAAAAAAGCTTAAATTTAAAATCGTCCCATATTTAGTAAATATTGATAGAGTATATAAGGAGCTAAAATTTATTTCTTAGCCTTAAAAACGAATTAACAGCAAAAGCACAGATTTTTTCTGCGAGAACATCAAATTTTCCAAAATAGAAGTGATCGGTATCGAGAATGACGAAATCTCTCGGCTCACTTGCTTTCGAGATTAGCTCAAGGCTATCAGAAATTGACACGAATTGATCTCTTTTTGCAATTACGAAAAACTTTGGATTTTTTGAATCCCTGAATGTTATTGAGTCAATACTTGGAAGTGGCGAAATGTATATCGCGAAATCACAGAGTTCCGCAATATTTGATGCGACAACACTGCCAAATGAGTATCCAACAACTCCAATCTGCGTATGTCTACTTTTTAGAAAGTCTAAGCATATCTTTGCATCTTCGATCTCGCCAATTCCTTTCCTATAGCTTCTATAGTCGAATCTCAAGCTTGAGATCTTCTCTTCAGATAACTTCTCTACAATTCTCTCCAACCTTTCATCAAATCTACTTCCACCCATTAAAGGATGTGGTGGACAAAGTAAGATCGCATTCTCTCCCATATATTCATAATTGGCTTTAATCGATTTTATCTCCAGATCCATTGCTAAAAACCTTGGCTAAAATTTTATAAGCTTTTTGCAGATTTCTTTTGATGATCAGTTGTCCCGAAATATGGACAGAGTTTTTTGAGAAATACTACTCAGAAGAGATCAACAACCTTGCATTTCGCATAAAGAGTGGTGGAGATAAAAGGGCAATTTATGTAAACTTCATTCGAGATCTTTCTGTTTTTCAAGAAGGTAGATTAGGCGAGGAGCTAATAGAGAATCCTGATGAGGTTCTAACTCATGCTGAGAAAGGGCTTGCATCTTCAACAAACATCTACGGTGTTTCGCTTGAAGGATGCAAACCACGTTTCCATTCATTGCCAAGCACAAAAAAGATCATGATCAGAGACATTAGAAGCTCCCACATTTCAAAGTTCATTGCGATAGAGGGTATAATCAGAAAAGTCACAGAAGTTCGTCCAAGGATCATATCTGCTGCATTCAAGTGTTTGAATTGTAGAAACGTCATCCAAGTTCCTCAAGATGATTCAACATTGAGATATCCCTACGAGTGCAGATGTGGAAGCAAAAGATTCCATTTGATCCCTGAAAAGAGTATATCAATTGACAGTCAAAGAGTAAAGATCCAAGAATATCCAGAGAACCTCAGAGGTGGAGAGCAACCACAGAGCATCGATGTTATCCTTGAAGGAGATCTCACAGGTGTGATCAACCCAGGAGACAGAGTGATCATTAACGGCATAGTCAGAGCAAAGCCGAGAGGAGTTCAGCAAAGAATGCTCACTCATATGGATCTCTTCATCGAAGGAAATTCAATTGAGATGCTCCAGCAGGAGTATGAGGAATTTGAGATCACTGAGAAGGACAAAGAGGAGATAATGAAGCTTGCCAGAAGTGATGACATCTACGAAAAAGTCGTTAGGACTATAGCCCCCTCTATTTATGGACATGAGGATATAAAGCTTGCAATCGCCTTACAGCTCTTTGGCGGGGTTGCTAAAAAACTTCCAGATGGCACTGAGATCAGGGGAGATATTCATATTCTGCTTGTTGGAGATCCAGGTGTGGCTAAATCCCAGCTTTTAAAATACGTTCATAGAATTGCTCCAAGAAGCGTTTACACAACTGGAAAAGGCACTACTTCTGCAGGTTTAACAGCAACAGCGGTGAGAGACGAGATCGATGGAAGGTGGACTCTTGAAGCGGGTGCTTTAGTTTTGGCGGATAAGGGAATAGCTCTGGTTGACGAGATCGACAAGATGCGAAAAGAAGATCGCTCAGCACTTCATGAAGCGTTAGAGCAACAGACTATAAGTGTGGCAAAAGCAGGAATAAATGCAATTCTTAAGGCGAGATGTGCATTGCTTGCAGCAGCAAATCCAAAGCTTGGCAGATTCGATCGCTATTCTCCAATAGCGGAACAGATTGAATTGTCACCAACGCTTTTGTCGAGATTCGACTTGATCTTTGTTATGACGGATGAACCAGGAGAGGAAAGGGACAAACAGCTTGCAAGCCATATTTTGAACATGCATCAACTCGGAGAAATGCTTGAGAAATTCAAAGGAACTAATATAAAAGAGGATTTAAAGAGCAAAATTTCGAAAATTGAGCCAGCGGTTGATCCAGAGCTTTTTAGGAAATACATTGCCTTCTCGAGAAACATATTTCCAGTTTTAAGCGAAGAAGCTAAGCAGAAAATTGAAGAATTCTACGTTTCACTTCGCTCGAGAGTAAAAGAAAACTCTCCTGTGCCAATTACTGCAAGACAACTTGAAAGCATTGTAAGATTGGCTGAAGCTTCTGCGAGGATCAGATTGAGCGATACAGTTTCAGCTGAAGACGTTGAGAGAGTGATCGGAGTAGTGCAGAGATGTCTTGCTCAGATCGCTGTTGATCCCGAGACTGGGGACTGGGATATAGATTACGCTTACACTGGGACTTCTAAGAAGCAGAGAGATCGAATTTTCACAATAAAGAAAATAATCGAGGAACTCGAAGATCTAAATGAGAATGGTGCACCAGAGGAGGAAATAGTGAGTAAGGCGAGAGAGAAGGGTATAGAAGAGAGTAAAGCGAGAGAAATTCTCTCAAAACTTAAGATGATGGGGGAAGCATTTTGTCCAAAATATGGGTTTTACAGGATCGTGAGAAGGAGATGAAAAGTATATAAGTAATGAAGTAATGTGGAGCATGATGAAGGTTTACAGATCCGGCATTGTTCCGCTTGACGTTCAACTCGCTGGAGGAGTGCCGGGAGGGACTGTTTTGTTGATCCTTGAAGAGCCCGGAGCTGGTGGCGAAGTGTTTTCTTATCATTTCGCTGTCGAAGGAGCGAATAACGGTGAAAATGTGCTGTATATTGCAACAGACGACTCCGAAAAGGATATAAAAAAGTTTTTGAACTTATATTTTGAGAAATTCAGAGAATTCACTATTCTCAGTTTCAAGGGTAAGCAGGAGACAGATGCAAAGGGCTATCTTAGAAAGACGATGTATGACGTGCTGACTGGGATAAAAACGATTTTAAAGAATGAGAAGTTTGACAGAGTTATAATAAACAACATAACTTTCTTTTTCTCTAAGTATTCGCATGAAGACGTTATATCGCTAATCGAGTTTCTTTCAAATATCGCGAAGGAGAACGAATCCGCATTTCTCCTTTTGATGACAAAAGGCATGTTGGAAGAGCCCCAGGAGACCGCGGTGAAGCACTTCTGCGATGGAGTTATAGAACTCAATCTTAGAGAGTTCGAGAATGAAGTTCAGAGAAGACTGAAATTCATAAAATTCAAAGGAATAGTTGTTCCAAGGCTCGTGATGAGGTATGAGTTAACAGACAGAGGAGTGAAAATGGAGTCTGCAATGAGAGTTATATGAGGATCCTCTTTGGAACTCTTAAAAAGCCAACATTTGGCGATTTTGCATGTTTCATAGACTCAAAATATGTTGTTGATCTCTCTACAGTGGATTTTGCTGTTAAAAAGGCTATTAAGAATTGGAATTCTGGTAAGAGGATTTCAAGATCGCTTGCAATCGAGATCTTGCTTTATTATTCTGCAAATAGGCAGATTGAAACAGCTAAGAAGCTTACAGGAACAAAAAAGGTTGTTGCAATCATTTTGGATGAAAATGAGTTTTCCGAGATCGATTTTAACGAAGAAGAATTTTACCCAGAATTCGATCTTGAACTTGTAAGAGAACACTACGAGATCTCAGACGAGGAGATCAGAATAGTTGGTGTTGAAAAGCTTCCTTTACTCATTAAAGAAAGGATCGCTTTATTCTCTTCTTTTGGTGAGTAAATGCTCGGAAAAGCTTATGCTGCTGGAACAATTTTGAATGCACTTGCGACTGGAACAGGAAGTGCTTTTGGAATTGAACTGACAACAAAGGCTAAAGTGAAGCTTGATGATGAGAATGTGCTCATAGTAAATGGTGAGGAAAGGGAGACAGAGATTTTGGAAAAAATTTTATCGCATTTTGGAATAAAAGCCCAGGTTACTGTTAGAACTGAGATTCCAGAAAGAAGCGGTCTTGGAAGTAGCTCAGCTTTTATAAACGCAATTCTTTGTAGTTTAATGAAAAATAAAGAGCTGTTAGCCCATGAAATTCTGAAGTTAAATGCGGAAATCTCTCTAAAGGCTGGTATAAGTTATACAGGAGCTTTTGACGATGCTTCAGCATCACTCTTGGGCGGTTTTGTAATCTCAGAGAATTATCAAATGAAGTTGAGAAGCTGGATCCTCAGCAGAAAAAAAACCGCGGTGCTAATTCCCGAATTTAAAAGGAAGAAAGTGGACTGGGATAAGATCAAAGCTGAAAGCTATAGGCTTAGCAATGCCTTGGAGGACATTAAAAAGCTAAAATTCTTCGAAGTCATGGTTGAAAACACGAAGTTCTACTGTGAGATGCTCGGATATCCGATAGAAATTGCTGAAAGATTGTGGAGAGAAGGGATTTGCTGTGGTCTCTCTGGAAATGGTCCTGTATTTGTTGCAATTGGTAGCAAAGAGGAAGTTCTAACAGCGAAGGAGATCTGGCAAGAGTATGGAAGGGTTTTATTGAGAAAAGTTGCTGAAAAACCCGCTGAAGACGTTGTTATATCCTCTGAGCTTTTTATGTCTTGAAGATCTCGATCAAAAACGTAAAGTTGTGCTTAGCTAAAAAATAAAAAATTTGTAGTTTTAGAGAGTATCTATTGCAATTTTCTTTGCAACCTTCTTTTCTACCTTACTAACGCCAATTTCCTTTAAAGCGGATCTCTGTCCTGGTTCTTCAACCAAGTGTTCGTATTCTTCACTGCCAACAATGAGCTTGTGCTTGATTCCAGTCATTATAGCTACAACTCTAACAAAACCTTCAAAGTCTTTCGAGATCCTTGCACCCCAGATCACATTTGCGGTATCGTCGAGTTCGAATGTAAGATTTCTGATTATTTCTTCCGCCTCTTTAAGTGTTAGATCGTTTCCTCCAGAGATGTGAACGAGCGATCCAGTTGCTCCACGGTAGTCGACATCGAGTAGGGGATGAGAGAGACAATCTCTAACAACTGTAGTAGCCTTATCCTGTGCCTTCGCTTCGCCAACAAGCATAACCGCAACTCCACCATGACCCATTATCGCCTTAAGATCCGCAAAGTCGATGTTAACAAGCGAAGGACGAGTGATCGTATCTGTTAAGCCTTTAATAGTCTCAGCGATGAGCTGATCCATAACGCTAAATGCAGCATCTATTGGCAAATTCGGATAGTATTCAACAAGTTTGTTGTTATCCAAAACTACCACTGTGTCGCAATTCTCTTTTAAGTCTCTTAAGCCTTGAATCGCCTTGCCAATTCTTGCTCTCTCAACCTTGAAAGGAGTCTGGGCAAAACCAACAACGATTGCTCCTTGTTTCTTAGCAATCTCAGCGATAACTGGTGCAGCACCAGTTCCAGTTCCACCACCCATTCCCGCACAGATGAAAACCATGTCTGCATCCGCAAGAATCTCCTCAAGCACACTTCTTGCAAGCTCAGCAGCCTTTCTTCCCACTTCAGGATACCCTCCAGCACCAAGCCCTCTTGTAAGGCTTCTGCCAATGAGTATCCTTTTATCCGCTTTTGTCATCAGCAAATGCTGTTTGTCCGTATTTATAGCAATGGTTGTCGCATCAAGCTCCATGTGCGAAAGTCTGTTTATTGTATTATTTCCGCAACCACCACAACCAACTACAAAAATCCTCGGCTTCTCGAAGAAGTCCTTCACTTCCTTAACCTTCTCCTCTCTCCTAATTCTATCCTGCTCCAAATATTGCTGGGCTTTACTAACTATACTTTTCATCTCACACACCTCCAAACCAAATTTTAACTAAACCCCTTCATACTGGAAGCTTTCTCGATCTGCTCCCTGTTATCTTCGATGAACTTCTTTATCGCTGCTCGAATTGCCTCACTTACTGAGGTATATTCCCCAAGCTCAACTAATACCTCTAGCTTGCTGTATTGCGCTTCTGTAAGCCTTATGCTAATTTTTCTTGTTGCTGGCATGTTTCCACCGGAAATTTTGTCCCTCAATCAGCGGACAAATGGCTTCTTTTGTCCACCATTTGTCCGCTTCATGACATCTATTGGGTGTATATTGTCCGACATTATAATATTTAAATTTTTCGGTGTCGATAGTGATAAAAGCAAAAAATAGGTAACAGAAGAAAATATATTCAAAAAGATCGCAAAACTGGTATGATCTCCGCCCATGCTCCAGCCTTGGTTGACTACGTTTACTTCATAGAATCTTATCCGTCCTTAGGGGGACATGCAAGGATCATTCGATCCACCAAGTCTCCTGGAGGTGCTGGAGCGAATGTTGTTCATAACCTTGCAACCCTCGGTTTAGAAACCGCACTTTTTACAACGATTGGAAAAGACAGCGATGCAAATTTTTTCATTGAAAATACCAGAGCAAAAGTCTTTGCTGAGATAACTGATGACCAAACTGGAAAAGTTCTTGTATTTGTCGATCATAATGGGGAAAGAACTTTTTTTGTTCAACCAAATGCAGCAGGAAAACCTTTTGTAAAAGTTTCGAAGGGAGATTATCTATACGTGGATCCATTTCCGAGTGATTTAAGCTTTGAAATTCAAAGAGAAGTCATGGAAAAATTCAACGGTTTTACAATTCTGAATCCAGGATTTTTGTATACAAGCATGGGTTTTGAAAAGTTCAAGGAACTTTTGAAGTTTGCAGACATGGTCGTGATGTCTAAGAGTGAATTTGAATTGCTTAAGGTTTCACCAGAAGATTTGTTAAAGTTTGTGGACTATTTGATTGTAACTCTCGGTAGCGAAGGCAGTATTTGTTACTCTGGGTTTGGAAAATTTTACGAGAAGGCATTTAAGGCTAAAGTCGTAGACACCACTGGAGCGGGGGATGCTTTTTCAGCTGGCTTTCTATACGGTTTCATAAATGATTTACCATTGGATGTCTGTTTAAAACTTGGAAACTTCTGTGGAGCTTACAATGTTGAGAGAGTAGGTGCAAGAGCATTTCCAACTCTCGAAACAATTGAAAATTTTCTCGCAAATATTTTAAAATGAGCGAAGATTATTGATCGATGGATCTTAGGCTCATCGTTGAAAAGCTTGGAGGCAGAAGGGTATACAAAGAGGATTGTGAGTTGTGCATCATAGGCTATACTGGAAAGAAATGCCCTTACCTGAGAAAAATTGGCAAGGATTTTTACTGCGTTAGAGATGCTGCGAAGAAAGACCCAAGACTGAGATTTTAAAAAAGTTTATAATCTCTCGAAATGCGGTGATTCGATGAGCTGGAAAAAATGGAAGCACATTACTAAGCTCGACCCTGACAGAAAAAACACTGAAGAACTGATCAAAGTCGTTGCTGAAAGCGGAACTGATGCGGTGATGGTTTCAGGAACCCAGAATGTGACTTATGAGAAAGCTAAAGCTCTTTTCAAATCGGTTAAAGATTATTCTATTCCAACCGTGCTTGAGCCTTCTTCGCCTGATAACGTGCTCTACGAAGCGGATCATCTCTTCGTTCCTGTTGTGCTGAACGCTGAAAGTGGTGAATGGATCACTGGAAAACATGCGGAATGGGTTGATAGAAACTATGAAAAGCTTGAAGAGTTCTCAAAAACCTTTGAAAATGTAGTTTTCGAAGGATACATAGTTCTTAATCCAAATTCAGCAGTTGCACGAGTTACAAAAGCTAAATGCGACTTAGATCCAAGAAGATCCGCAAGCTATGCTTTTGTAGGAGAGAGAATGATGAAATTGCCCGTGATCTACATCGAATACAGTGGAACTTATGGCGATCCAAATGTAGTAAAAGAAGTAAAAAAAGTTCTTCGCAGTTCAAGACTTTTCTATGGCGGTGGAATTGATTGCAGAACAAAGGCTATGGAGATGAGCAAATATGCGGATACCATAATCGTAGGCAACGTGATCTACGAAAAGGGTGTAAATGCGTTTCTCGAAACGATCCCTTAAAGCATTCTGGGAACTCTTGAGGCTTGAACATGGAATAATGTATGGTTTAGGTGTTCTCATAGGTATTTTCTTGGGTGGTGGAGCCGATTTAGAGCTTGTAGTCTTCGGTTTTCTAACCGCACTTTTTCTTCAGGCTTCTGCATTTGCAATGAATGATTACTTGGACTACGAAGTAGACTTAGCCAACAAAAGGCTCGATAGACCGCTTGTTAGAGGAGATCTAAGCAGAAGAACCGCTTTAATCTCTTCCCTTATCTTCTTTCCAATTGGATTGCTGAGCGCTTTTCTAATTTCACTCCAAGCTCTTTTATTCGCTCTAATCGTTTCGATCCTTGGCTTTGCCTACAATGCAAAGTTGAAAGAGCTTGGTCTGATTGGAAACGCGTATGTAGCCTTTACCATGTCCGCACCGTTTATATTCGGAGGAATAATATCGAAATTCAACTATTCTGTGCTTCTTTTATCGCTAATCGCTTTTCTATCTGGACTTGGAAGAGAGATCATGAAGGGTATCGAGGACATTGAGGGAGATGCCTTAAGAAATGTGAAAAGCATAGCGAGGGTTCATGGAATTGAAAAAGCGGTAAAGATGTCTTCTCTTCTCTTCCTCTTTGCTGTAATCCTAAGCTTTCTACCACCTATTCTCGTTTTGGAGTATTACGATCTGAAATATTTGATTCCAGTTGCAATCACGGATTTCATGCTAATTTCGGTTGCCTTAAGACTGCCTAAGAATCCAGAGAAAATTCCAAAATTCAGAAAGGAAACACTCTTAGCGATGCTATTTGGACTCATCGGCTTCTTAGCGGGAGCATTTTGAGATAAATTTTTAACCCCTCTGAAGGTTTTTAGGCTATGTTTAAAGAGATCGAAGAAAAGTGGCAAAAAGCTTGGGAAAATGCAAGAATTTTCGAAGCGGAGCCTAATGAAAGGCAGAAATTTTTCATCACAATTCCTTATCCTTACCTCAATGGAAATTTGCATGCTGGACATACGAGAACATTCACAATCGGCGACGCTTATGCTCGATACATGAGAATGAAGGGTTATAACGTTCTTTTTCCCTTAGGATTCCATGTAACCGGGACTCCGATCATTGGATTGGCTGAGCTCATAGCAAAGCGGGATCAGAGAACCTTAGAGGTTTACACTAAATTCCACGATGTTCCAATGGGGGATCTTATTGGACTTACAACTCCAGAAAGGATCGTGGAATACTTTGCAAAAGAAGCTCTCAACGCTTTGAAGAGAATAGGTTACTCAATTGACTGGAGAAGAAGCTTTACAACAATGGATCCTCCTTATCAGAAGTTTATTGAATGGCAATTCTGGAAGCTGAAGGAATTGGGATACATTGAAAAAGGTAGTCATCCAGTTCGCTACTGTCCAAACGATCAGAATCCCGTGGAAGATCACGATCTGCTCATGGGGGAAGAGGCAAGCATTGTGGAATTCACAGTAATAAAGTTCAGACTTGAAAACTCAGATCTCATCTTCCCATGCGCAACTCTTCGCCCTGAAACGATTTTTGGAGTTACAAACATTTGGCTCAAACCAACCAATTATCTAATTGCAAAAGTCGATGGTGAGAAGTGGGTTGTGAGCAAAGAAGCCTTTGAGAAGTTGAAGTTCATGGATCGCGATTTGGAATTTGTAAAGGAAGTTGACGGAAGAGAATTTATAGGAAAGAGAGTAATGGTTCCGCTTGTTAACAGACTCGTTCCAATTCTTCCCGCTGAGTTCGTTGACACGGATAATGCTACTGGAGTTGTAATGAGCGTTCCCGCTCATGCTCCTTACGATTATGTTGCTTTAAGAGATCTTAATGCAAAGATTGAGCCAATTGTGATAATATCTTCTGGAAATAAAGATGTTCCAGCGAAAGAAGTAGTGGAAGAGCTGAAAGTAAAGGATCAGAATGATCCAGAACTTGAGAAAGCTACGAAGATGCTTTACAAGAAGGAATACCATACGGGAATTATGCTTGAGAATACAGGTAAATTTGCTGGAATGAAAGTTTCTGAAGCGAAAGATAAAGTTGAGAAAGAGCTTAAAGAGCTCAAGCTTGCAGATGTTTTCTACGAATTCAGCGAAAAGCCAGTTGTTTGCAGATGTGGCACCAAATGTGTTGTTAAGCTCGTAGAAGATCAGTGGTTCCTTAGATACTCAGATGAGCATTGGAAGGCAAAAGTTTTGGAACACTTGGAAAGAATGAGGATCATCCCTGAATACTACAAGGAGGAATTTAGAAACAAGATCGAGTGGTTGAAAGACAAAGCTTGTGCACGTAGAAAAGGTCTTGGAACTAAAATTCCATGGGATAAAGAGTGGCTTATCGAGAGCTTGTCCGATTCCACGATCTACATGTGCTATTACATTCTTGCAAAATTCATAAATTCGGGTGAGCTAAAGGCTGAGAATATAACAAAAGAGTTTCTGGACTACGTTTTACTTGATAAAGGTAGCTTGGAATTGGCTAAAAGCTCAGGTTTAAGCAAAGAAACGATCGAGAAGATCAAGGGAGAATTTCAATACTGGTATCCCGTTGATCTGAGGAGTAGTGGAAAAGACTTAGTTGCGAACCACCTTCTTTTCTACCTCTTCCACCACGTTGCCCTTTTTAGCGAAAAGCATTTGCCGAAAGCAATAGCGGTCAATGGTTACGTTAGCCTTGAAGGGCAGAAGATGAGCAAGAGCAAAGGACCATTGCTGACGATGAAGAAAGCTCTTGAGATCTACGGAGCGGACGTTACAAGGCTTTACATCTTGCACTCCGCAGAGTATGACAGCGATGCGGATTGGAAGAGCAGAGAGATTGAGGGGCTTGCTTCAAATTTGGAGCGATTTTATAGCTTGGTTAGTGATCACTATTCGAGAGATCCAGAAAAAATCACAACGCTTGACAGATGGCTGATCAGCAGATTCAACAGAGCGGTGAAAGAAGTAAGGGAAGCGATGGACAAGCTTCAGACGAGAAGAGCTGTGAATTATGCATTCTTCGAAATAATGAACGATGTTCGATGGTATCTTCGCAGAGGGGGAAAAAATCTTTCTCTGATCTTGGATGATTGGATAAAACTGCTCGCTCCCTTTGCTCCGCATATCTGCGAAGAACTATGGCATCTGAAGCATTCAACCTTCGTTAGCCTTGAAAGCTATCCTGAATACGATCCATCGAAGATCGATGAGCATGCTGAGAAAGCTGAGCTTTACATTGCAAAACTCCTTGAAGACATCAAAGAAGTTATGAAATTCGTTGAAAAGCCAAAGGTTGTTTATATTCATCCCGCAGAGGAATGGAAATGCAAAGCGTTTGAAATTGCAAATGAAAAGGGAATTGGTGAAGCTATGAAGTGGCTTTCTATGCAAAACATTGATAAAGCAGAAATTGCGAACTTTTCCAAGAAGTTCAGAAGTGCAGAGCTCATTAAAGATGAGAAAAAGATAATAGAGGAGAACATCGAATTTTTTGAGCGAGAACTTCAAATAAAAGTCTCGCTGGATTCAAGCAAGATTCCAGTCGAGAGAAAACGCTTAGCAATGCCAGGAAAGCCCGCTATATTTGTTTCGTCTTAATTATTTTTATAATTTTAAGATTTATTTTTAATTCTTCATCTTCTCACCCAAAATTTGAAGGGGCGGGTATTAGAATAAGTTTCATCCCTTCTAGCATAGGGTAGATGGAACAATTGAGCATTTGAAATGTTAGAAATTTCATCTGAGGATCCTCTTGAGAATTCATTTGAGATATCATGACAACTAGTTAATCCAACTTCTAATTTTTCCATACAGAATTTTCTTAAGATCGGGGGTTTTAGTGCTCTGTATCCTGACAAAATGCTAATTATATTAAATGCGAGGCTAATTGACTGCTCTATAAAGGCTACAAGTAGTGCCAGAATACCAACAGAAAGTGAAATTCTCCCATACCTATTTCTTTGATCATTTGCAACCTTTTGAATGGCATTTTTCAAGATATCCTGATAATCTTCCCATTTATTAAATTTCCCAGATGACACTTCCTTTCTTAGTTCAAAAAAGACATTCGGTTTAATCCATTCTTTAAAATCTTTATCTTTAAAAAGAGTTCTAATGAAATTGGATCTTTCTCTAACTCTTTGCGCAATTGAATTCCTGTCATCGATATTGGTTTCAAAGACAAACCTTGGGAACATATCTAATTTCAATTCTATTGCATTAATCCCTTCTAAATTTTCAGTAGTCTTCACTTCTACTTTTGGAGGACTCGGATTGAGGGTTAGATCTCTTAGTGAGAATTCAACGATTCCTCCTCGAGAGTAGTCCCATGGAGCGCCCAAAAATTGCCAAGTGCTAAATACTTTTTTGGCTATTTGCTCTAAATTATTATTTTTTAGCATTTCTTCCAATTCTTTAATTAGTAGCTCAACTCTTCTCTCTATCAGATATCCTTCTTTGTTCTCAAAGGATTTTAAAACCTCAGCAAACAACTTAAGCTTGAGTATTCTCTCTTTAGCGTCATTTCTAAGATTTCCATATTCTAAAGAACTATGTAAAACAACTCTTTCTTGAGGTAAAAGATCTAACAATTTAAATTTTTCATCCCTCTCTTTAAGATACTCGTGATATAAATTCAAAAAAAATGAGAAATCTTTTTCAGCATTTTCTCTCCACTCTTTAAAAGTATTTTTCTCACCCCCTATATTCGACAACCAATAGCTGGCCATAGAATCGTTAAAACTGTCTGCATAAAGGGGAAGAATAGGATGTTGGCTATTAGACTTTAAATCATTTTCTAATTTTTCTAAAAATTGTTTAGGTTCAATTTTTGTATATTTCGAAGGATGAAGCGCTATTGGAAAGACCAAATTGGCCTTTATCAGGCTCTCTAATTCCGAGAATCCAATTCCATAGTAATCTTCTATTCTGTTGGGGTGTATTATTGTTAGAGTTGGATACCCTAACAAAATTCGGTCCGCTAACAATGCGGAGTCAATTCTATAGTAAGATATATATTTATATAAATCTTCCTTAAAAACACTTTCCCATCCCACTAACCCGTTATTCCCACAAAAGCTAAGGTAAAATTTTTTAAGTATGTCGGTTATAGTATCTTTCTCTTTAATAACATCTTCTAATTTGAACTCTCTCGCAGCTGAAACTTGGTCAACGATTCCCTTCACATCTTCCCATACCTATTTAAAAATATTTAAAAATTTTGTAAAGTGTTGTATATACCTTTGTGTAGAAAAACTATTTAAACAAGGAGAATTAAATTATACATGGCTGAGAAGGACACTTTTGGTGGAGCGTTAACAAAGCTTGTGATCTACGTTGTAATTGCAGTTGCGGTGCTTGGAATTCTAAATTGGGTCTTTTATTACTTTATACCAGAGATAATCGCAAAATATCCAAGTTTGCGTTCTTTGGCAATGATAGTGGACTTTGCTCCCTATATCTTTGTAATCGTTGCTCTCATTGTTGGCTGGCTAATTATCTCTTCAATCGCATCGCTCTTCTATGCCATAACCGAGCCAAAATATGGTATTTCGACAGCTTCAGCGCTTAAAAACATGATAAAGATCCTTGGACTTGGAGGGCTTTTTGCTGCAATAGCTGGCGGTGTTGCTGGTGGGACTGCTGGTGTAGCCTTAGGTGGCTTTATTGGCTTAGTCGTCGGCTTTGCAACTCAACAAGTTCTTGGACAAGCTATTGCGGGTATGTTCTTATTGCTTGCAAGGCCCTTTAATATTGGGGACAACGTAGATCTCGCTGGTGAAAGTGATGTCATAGTTAAAGAAATTGGAGCACTTTTCACCAAGGTTGAAAGGAAATCTGATTCCAACACTGTTCTTATACCAAGCACGATGATCATAGGACAAAAGATCGTGATTAGGGGCAAAAAGTAAAGATCCCTATTTTTAGGATCACTCCGCTCTAAAAATCCGACAGATTTATATTTCTTAGAGCAATTCTGCGGAGATATGAGGATCGTAATGAAATTTGGGGGTGTGAGTGTAAAAGATGGAAATAGCATCCTTCATTGTGCTAATCTGATCAAAAAATTTTCTGAAGGTAATGAAGTTGTCGTAGTCGTTTCAGCAATGTCTGGAGTTACAGATTCTCTGCTCTCAGCAGCTTCGAAGTGCAGTAGTGAGGCAAGTGCGGGTTACATAAAGTTATTCGTTGCGGAAATGATGAAGAGACATTATGAAGCGGTAGAAAAGGCAGTTTTGAGCGATGAAATAAAGAGCAGAGTAATTCAAGCTCTTGAAAGATTGTTTGATGAACTTGAAAAAGTTTTACTTGGTATAAGCTACCTGGGAGAGCTAACAAAGAGGAGCGAGGATTACATTGTGTCATTTGGTGAGAGACTCGTGGCACCAATTCTTTCTGCATCCCTTCTATCTCTTGGAGTTGATTCTGTAGCCCTAACTGGAGGGGATGCGGGAATAATAACCGATAAGAGCTATGGCAGAGCAAAACCTCTGCCAGGAGTTTATGAGCTTATAAGAACGAGACTTGAGCCACTTTTGAAAATAAAGAGAAGTGTGCCAGTTGTTACAGGTTTTATCGGTTCAACAGAGGATGGAAGCATAACAACGCTTGGAAGAGGAGGTAGTGATTATACCGCAACGATCATTGCTTCCGCTCTGAATGCAGATGAGGTTTGGCTTTGGAAAGAGGTAGATGGAATAATGACTTGCGATCCGAAGTTTGTTCCAAATGCGAAGTTTATTCCTGAGATCTCCTATCAAGAAGCGATGGAACTCTCGCACTTCGGAGCCAAGATCCTTCATCCACTCGCTTTAATCCCTGTAATGAGAAAGGGAATACCAGTTAGGATCAAGAACGTCTTCAATCCAGATGCAGTTGGGACTGTGATCTGCGCCAATACGAAAGAGAGCAAAGACATTGTAAAAGCCCTAAGCCTAATTCAAAGCTCAGGAATCGTAAACGTGAGTGGTGCGGGTGTTGACTTTGCAGAGATCATGGCTGAAGTTTTTAGAATCCTTGCTGAAGAAAAAGTAAACGTGATCATGGTCTCTCAAAGTTCTTCAGAGCTAAATCTATCGATCGTTGTGGATAAGAAGGATGTGGATAAGGCATACAAAGCATTGAAGGTAATAGAGAATGGAGTTACTAAGGTATCTAAGATCGAAAATGTTGCGATCGTAAGCGCTGTTGGAGCGGGAATGGCGGGAACACCTGGAGTTGCTGGTAGGATTTTTTCAGCCTTGGGCAAGAATAAGATCAATGTAGTGATGATCAGCCAGAGTTGTTCGGAATACAATGTCTCGTTTGCGGTGAAATCTGAAGACGGAATAAACGCGGTCAGAGTGATTCATGACGAATTCGGTCTTAACGCTTAAAGATCTTGCAAAAAAAGCGGTGAATTTGCTTTCAAAGCACAACTTTGCGAGGATCTATACTCATTACGACGCAGATGGCATCTCAGCTGGGGCTATAATCGCAAAGGCGTTGCTTAGAGCTCAAAAGGACTTTCAAATAACTTTTTTGAAGGGTTTAAATGATTTTGAGCCAGGAGATGAAGAATTGCAGATCTTTTTGGATATGGGAAGTGGTTATAGTGAAGTGATGTCTAAAATAGATGCAGATCTAATAATTCTCGACCATCACAAGCCAAATGGAGAAATAAAGCCTAAAAGGGGGCTTGTGCATGTGAATCCACACCTTGTTGGCGTAGATGGCACTTATGAGATCTCTGCAAGTGGTATTGCATACATAACTGCAAAGGAGCTTGGAAATAACTCGGATCTTGCTACAATGGCAATTTTAGGCATTATTGGAGATAAACAGAAATTTTTAAGCTTTAATGGTGAAATTTTGAATGAAGCCGTGTCATTTGGTTATGCTGAAGTAAAACCGGGAATTTATCTACCCTCCGGAAATCTTTCAAAAGCTTTAAAAATGAGTTTAGAGCCATATTTGGACTTTTATGACAAAGAAGAGGAACTTAATGAATTTTTAAGTAGGATTGGACTAAATTGGGAGAAGGAGGTTGATGAACTCAATCTTGAAGAAGTTCAAAAGCTTGCAGATGCGATAGTGCTTAGACTCTTAAAAATGGGTGCTTATGAGGGTGTTTTTGAGCAGATCATCGGAAAAAAAGTCATCTTAAAAAATTTGCCGATCAAGAATGCAATTAACTTCGTCGATTTGATAAATTCCTGTGGCAGAGCTGGAGAAGCGAGCACCGCATTTCGTATACTTCTTGGTGATGAGGAGGCATTAGCCAGAGGTTTGCAGATCAATGAGAAACACATAACTGAAATTTTAGAAGATCTTTCAAGAAGGAAAAAAGAGGTTAGGGAAAGTTTCTGCATTCGCTATCTTGTCATAGACGATGCACCCGCAACGAGTCCCATAGCGACGATCTTGTCGAGGTATCTAATGCCAGATAAGCCGATAATTGTGCTAAACATAAAAAAGGATGGAAAAGTCAAAGTTTCTGCAAGAACTACTGATAAGATCGCTCAAAAGCTCGATCTTGCCGAAATTATGCGCCTTTCAGCTTTGCGTGTGAATGGAGTTGGAGGAGGGCATAGAGTTGCAGCTGGTGCAAATATCGAGAAGGAGAAGATCGAGGAATTTTTGAAAGAGGTTGATCGGCTTTGTTGTGCTATGCTCGCTTAGAGGTGGAAATAAAGGAAGCTGAGAAGGTTGCAAAGGCTTTGAAAGTCGATGATCCTGAGTGGTGCAACTGTAAAGCGGAGGGGGATAAGATCTTAATAGAGATAAGGACGAAAAAGATTAGCTCTCTTCTTTTTGCAATCGACGACTATTTGATGCACTTAAAGATGTGCGAAGGTATATGAAACTATCCGTCGATGAATACATTCATATAAGAAGAAATTTGAATAGGATATCGGATCTCGATAAGTTCAATATACCTCGTGGAATTTTGCATGCCATACTAATGCAGAAGAAAGTCGAGAGTGTTAAAAGGAAGTATCATCTATTTTCTGGAAGAACAAAAGAAATTCTCGAATTCTGGATGGAGAAGAGGAGACTACCAGAATGGCTAACTTTAACGCCAGTGCTAAAGGTTAGATTGCTTCTAAAAGGAATGAATTTTACAGTGAAGGAGATCAATAAATCGCTTAGAGAGCCAGAGAATCTCGATTGGGATCTTTCAAAGCTCGTTTACGATGCTGTTTCGAGAGACTTCATTTATTCACCAATCGCAGCAAAGCTCCAAGGTGTCTTAGGGAAAATTGGGGAGAAGATCATCGAAGAGAAGCTGAGAAGCTTGGGGATAGAATTCAAAACAGAAAAAGAGCTTAGAATGCAAAAGACTCCGGATTTTTACTTTGAAGAACCATTGGAGATCTTTGGTAATAATTTGAAGTGGATTGAGAGCAAAGCTCTTTTTGCAGATCTGAGAACTTATGAGATTTACTTTAAAAAGCAGATCTCGAAGTATAGGGAACTTTTTGGTAATGGACTCGTTATTTTCTGGCGAGGCTCTATTGCTGGGCTTCCTGTTAGCGATGGCTGTGAATTCGAAAGTGAGTTAAAGAAAAAACTTCTTGAAATGAAAATAAAAGTGTTTAAGGAAGAAGAAGTGGATGGAGAGCCATTAAAACTTGCTGAGAAATTTGTTAGCGATTATATGGAGACTGAGGTCTTTCCATATAACGCTGAAGCACTCAGGATCTTAAGGAATATGGGATTCAAGATCTTAATCGGAATCGATCGAGTTGAGTGACGAAAAATTTATAATTTAAAGTTTTATTGAATACTTTATGAGTAAACTGTCTTCTGCAAAAACCTTTGGCGGTGTAGGTTCAATATTGATGCTTGTTGGTCCAATCATCCCAGCAATTGGAACAGCTATAGCACTTGCGGGATTGATCTTGGTTTTCGTTGCGGTAAAATACATCTCGGATGAGACAAAAGACCAGGAGATCTTTAAGAATTATCTCATATCCTTCATATTCAGCATAATCGCTTTTATCGTTGCGGGATTTGTATTGGTTGCAGGGATCTTCGGATCTTTGATGAGCTTTGCAAATCCCTCTCTCGCTCTCGCAACATTCTTCGGTTCTCTCGTATTGGCTTTCATCATCCTTTGGATCGTGCTAATTCTGAGTGCGATCTTCCTTCGAAAAAGTTACAACTCAATTTCCGCAAAAACGAGAGTTGAGATTTTCAGCACAACCGCTACCGCTTACCTAATTGGCGCGGTTTTGATCATAGTTCTCATTGGGTTAATTGTTCTTTTCTTAGCAATGATTTTGCAGATAGTTGCTTTCTTCTCACTACCAGAATCGATTGAGACTTCTGCATCTGAAATCGTGAAAAAGTAGTTTCCGATTTTTTAAATTTTTTAAGAGTTCTCAAAACAATTGGCTCTGGAGCTTTGCAAAACTTTATATAGATCTAACATGGAAATTTTAAGATTGCAATATTGGGGTTGAGCCAATATAGCAGTCGGAGGATAGAGGATGAAGAGAAGTTTGATAGCGATTTATATAGTCCTGGGTTTAGGAATTTTACTCTTAGGCTGTGTAGCACAACCATCCCCAGAAGGGACACCTGTTGGAACCACTCCACCAAGTCAAACGCCAAAAAATGAAGAGAAAACTGATTGCCCAATAGGGACTTTTGTTAGAACTGAAGAAGGAGAGTTCAGGGTGACTGGGATTGAAAAGCATACTGTTGCTGGAAGATCAATGGATCTTTGCTGTATGGAGGTAACCAGTGAGGGAAAGAGGGTTAAATTCTGCCATGACATGGTAGCTGTAGAGTTGGGTATGGGAGGATACAGAAATAGTATCTACTGGGATACAGATGAAGATACGGGAAATTTCTACAAAGTTGCGGAGGGATTTGAGAAGAATGGGAAATATTGTGTCCAATACTTCGATGTTTCTGGTTCCACTAAGGGAATAATGTGCATGTATAAGCAAGGAGATAAAACCTGCACAGTATTTTATGATGAAAAAGGAGTAGTTCAAATGGAGTCTTGTGGTTAGCTCTTCGGATTCAGAGCTAAAACTACGAAAATTTTTTAGTCTAAGCAAAAACTCTTTTTGTGATAAGTCTAAGTAAACTTCTTGGTGGAGAATCCACTGTTTCTAAGAAGCTTACTTATGGGGATGAAGATAGCTTTATTCCAAAAAGGCTTATAGAGTTTTCTTCTAAGCGTATACCAATAGTTGTTTGGAATATCACCAATCGTTGCAATCTGAAATGCCTTCACTGCTATGCAAAAACAAGATTTAAAGCCAGGGAGCTCTCGACAGAAGATTGCAAGAGAATTATTTTGGAGCTTGCAGAGTTTAAAGTCCCTTTGATCTTATTCAGTGGTGGGGAACCGCTGATGAGAGAAGACATTTTCGAGCTTGCAGAATTTGCGAAGAAAAAAGGTCTAAAAGTTGTGCTCTCCACAAACGGGACACTTATCGATGAAGATGTTGCTGAGGATTTGAAAATTTTCGACTATGTTGGAATAAGCTTGGATGGGATAAAGATACATGACAAGTTCCGTGGAATGGAAGGAGCCTTTGAAGCTTCGATGAATGCTTTGAAAATCTCAAACGAAGTTGTTATGACTGGAATAAGGTTTACTTTAACGAAGTATAATTTCTTAGAGCTTCCAGAAATTATAAATTTGGCAAGAGAGAACGAGATTCCAAGATTTTGTCTATACCATTTAGTCCCCTCTGGAAATGCGAGCTTTAAAGACGACGTCGACAATATAACTCGTAGAAGGGTCATAAATTATCTGATCACCCAGGCGGAGAAGGAGGGAATGGAGATCCTCACTGTAGACAATCCCGCGGATGGTGTTTACTTGTATCAAAGAACCAAAGACGAGAGAATTTTGGATTTCCTGAAGTATAGAGGGGGAGATAACAGTGGAATTAGGCTTGTTTGCATAGATTCTGAAGGAAATGTGCATCCGAATCAATTCTGGATGGACTACAATGCTGGAAGTTTACTTAAAAAGAGTTTCAGAGAGATCTGGATGAATGATCCGCTTTTCAAAATGTTAAGAGAGAAGGAAAAATTCTTACAAGACCGATGTGGAATTTGCAAATACAAGAATCTTTGCGGTGGTTTTAGGGTAAGGGCTTATAGAAGTGGCAATCTTTGGGGTTGGGACCCAAGTTGCTACATTTCCGCTACATGATAATGATGATTGTAATAACTTAGTCTTTATATAAGGAAAAGATTTATATACAGTGGCACACACAAGAGAGCATGAATTTGCCGGTGGACTGGAGTGAAATAGTATCCCTAATAGCAGTGGCGATAGCTTTGCTTGCAATCCAGTTTGTCTTCTTGGCTTAATTCATTTGACGAGCTCACAATATTTTATTTCTCTACCAAGATTGCTGAATATCGAATTTCATCAGATCTTCCGCAATTTCAACATTCTCAAAAACTTCTTTTGCCTCATTAAGCAAGATCTCTGGATCCTTGGAGTATCTTGCACTTATATGCGTTAAGATCAGCTTTTTCACATTAGCCTTTTTCGCAACTTCTCCCGCTTCTTTTGCGGTTGAATGTCCACTTTCTATTGCCCATTCCTTCATTTCCTCCGAGAATGAAGCATCATGAATCAAAAGATCTGCATTCATTGCCACTTCAATCGTTCTTTCACAAGGTCTCGTGTCACCAGTATAAACAAGCCTTCTCCCCTTTTTTAACTCACCAAGGACCATTTCGGGATTTATAAGCTCCCCTTCCCATTCTATGCTTTCACCACTCTTTAGTTTTGCATAAATTGGTCCAGGTGGAATGCCGAGGGCTAAAGCCTTCTCTTTCTCGAATTTTCTAACATCGTTCTCAATTAAAGCATAGCCTACACTCGGAACTATGTGCTCCGTTTTAAAAACAACGATCTTAAATCCCCTAAAACTTATCTCATCCCCATCTTTTGCCTTTTTCACAATGATAGGGTAATCGAGATTATCGTAGCCAAAGATCTCGAAAAGATTTTTCAGCATTTCTGGATTGGGGGTGTAAAAATTAAGCTCCTTTTTTCTACCATTAAGCGATAGCGTTTCTATCAAACCAAAGGCTCCGATGAAGTGATCCGTGTGCATGTGGGTGATGAAAACGTTGTCGAGATTTCTGAAGCCCAGTTTTGCGGACATTATCTGCCTTTGCGCCCCTTCTCCGCAGTCGAAGAGAAAGCGGTAATTTGAATGTTGAACAAAAATCGCAGAAGTGTTTCGATCTGCAGAGGGAATTGTGCCTGCGGTGCCGAGAAAAACGACTTTGAAAAGCATTAAGACTCTAAAACGATCTCGATATTGACATCCCTCGGAACTTGAATTCTCATGATCTGTCTCAGCGTTCTTTCATCCGCAGCTATGTCTATAAGCCTCTTATGAACTCTCATTTCCCAGTGATCCCAAGTGTTGCTTCCTTCTCCATCTGGAGCCTTTCTTGTAGGCACCACGAGCCTTTTCGTTGGCAAAGGAATTGGACCACT
>JANXDV010000070.1 GCA_025058955.1 Archaeoglobaceae archaeon
TATGTCCTTGTCGAAAGAATGCTCCAAGACGGTGTAGGTTATTCTGTCGAGTCCAAAAGAGGGCTCGATGACATGAGGAACAACTCTTTCCCCAGTTACCTCTTCTTCAACTTCCTGAATCGTGTAGAACTCCTTTCCAAGCTTTATTTTCTCTCCATCCACTTCGATCTCGATCTCCTCTGAGCTTACCTCAATCTTTTCAAGAGCTTCAACGATCTTTTTTGCCTTTGATTTAAAAACTGGTCCGATTGCATTCATCTTTGGGACCACTTTTTTCTTTTTAACAACTATTGGTTCCGTATAAGGAATAAAAACGCTTAAATCTTCTCCGCTAAATTTAATGTGCCTCGAAAGATCGTAATTTGTTCTATCCGCAATTCCAACGATCTCGATCCATCCATAGCTCGTCAAGGCTTCAGCATCCCAGCAGTCGGTAGCGTAATGTGCCTTTTCATCATCTTTATGCTGTCTAAATCGGAGCTTCTCATCTTTTAAGCCAATGGAAAGCAAGAATCTTCTTGTTTTTCCTATAAAATAGGCAAGAACTTCGTTTGCAATGATCCCTTTCTCTACAGCCTCTTCAAGAGTGATCTTGTGCGTTTTGTCAAACTTATCAACGAGTGTTAGCAGATCTTTTGCAACTTCTTTGAAATTTGGATGCTTCTTCTCTGCTGGATGAACAAAAAATTCTAATTCTGCTTGATTGAACTCTCTAAGTCTTATAACTCCCTGCCTTGGACTAATTTCATTTCTAAACGCTCTGCCAATCTGTGCAACACCGAAAGGAAGCTTATCTCTAAAGTAGTTGGAGAGCCTTTTGAAGGCTATAAAGATCCCTTGAGCGGTTTCTGGGCGAAGATATCCGAGCTTGCCTTTTCCAGCGCCTATTCTTGTAGAGAACATCAAGTTCATTGGAAAAGGTTCTCCGAAGTTGCCACCACATTCACACTTTAGCTCATAGACTTCCATAACTTCTTTTATAGCATCTTTCGTTGGCTCAACTTCAAGATTTAGTTTCTCCTTGACGTAGTGATCCGCTCTGTATACTCTTCCGCACTTTTGACATTCAATCGCGGTGTCGACGAAAGAATTTGCGTGTCCAGAAGCAATGAAGACTTCTTCAATACCAACGAGTGGAGTGTCGATCTCTGCAGCTCTCTCGCCTATGACAAAGAATTCACGCCATACATTCTCGATTTTTCTTCTGAGATTGTTACCAAGAGGAGCATAATCTATAAATCCCGCCATACCTCCATATATCTCAAAAGATTGCCAGAGAAAGCCACGTCGAATAAGCATTTC
Source organism: Archaeoglobaceae archaeon (assembly GCA_025058955.1). GTDB lineage: Archaea > Halobacteriota > Archaeoglobi > Archaeoglobales > Archaeoglobaceae > WYZ-LMO2. Next base: position 1,303 of record JANXDV010000070.1, read on the forward strand.
CATAAGCTCGCTCATGCAAGAACGAATGCTTTCAACTTAAAAGTTTTTAGGATTTAAGAACTTAAACGCAGACGCAACACTAATAACCCCTGCCACGGCAAAGTGCTTATGGATCTCAGTGAGATCAGGGTTGCGGTTCTCAGAATTGAGGGCACGAATTGCGAAGAGGAAACAGCAAATGCTTTCAGAAATTTTGGAATTCATGCTGAGCTCGTTCATTTGAAACAGTTTTACAGCGACATGATAAGGTATGAAGAGCAGAGGAGTATTTTTGACTATCATTGTATCGTTTTTCCGGGCGGTTTTTCTGCGGGAGATTATGTTCGTGCGGGAGCAATATTCTCTGCAAGGGTTAAGAGCGTTTTAAGAAAAGATCTTGAGGAGTTCATTAAACTTGGCTATCCTATCCTTGGAATTTGCAATGGTTTTCAGATCCTTGCGGAACTTGGCGCATTACCAGGGTTTGATGAGGATAAACCGATCGCAGATAAACCAGAGATGGCCTTGGCTATAAACGATTCTGGGAGATTTGAATGCAGAATGACATTGCTAAAGAAAGAGAGCTCAAGATGTATTTTTACAAAGAGAGTCGAGAAAGAGATCTTGAAAATTCCCGTCGCCCATGCAGAAGGGAAAGTAGTTTTTCCAAAGGAGAGAGAATCGGAATTTTTGGATCAGCTCCTTGAAAACGAACAGATCGTATTTAGATACGTTGATGAAAAGGGAAATTATGCGGGATATCCATGGAATCCGAATGGAAGTTTCTACAACATCGCTGGAATTTCAAATGCAACTCAAACAGTCTTCGGACTCATGCCTCATCCAGAGAGAGTTTTCTTAGATCATCGAAGCGGAAAATATGGAGACGGATATTATATATTCAGAAGTGTCATCGAGTATCTTGAGAAGCTATGAATGCTGAATCGATGAAGTTAAAAGTCTCAGACTACATGACGAGAAATGTTTACACTTTAAAGCCGGAAAACACTGTGGCGGATACAATTGAGTTGATTAAAAGAACAGGTCATGATAGTTTTCCTGTTATAGATTCAAACATGAGGGTCATTGGCTATATCTCTGCGGTTGATATCGTTGGAGTCGATCCAAATGTGAAGGTGGAGAATGTGATGTCTAAACAGCTCTACGTTGCACGAGAATTCATGGATCTCCGCGACGCAGCAAGAATCATGTTCCGCACTGGACATTCTAAGCTTCCAGTTGTTGATGAGCACGACAGACTTGTTGGCATAATCTCGAATGCGGATGTGATCAGAAGTCAGATCGAGAGAGCGGATCCTTCGAAGGTGGAGAAATTAAGAACGACGATTGAAAAAGTTCATGGAGTGAAAACTGAGGTTCACATAGGAAAGATTGAGGTTTCAAAGCTGATTCCAACACAGAGCAAGGTTTATGCGGATGAGTTGAAGGGAAGAATTCACGAGATCAAGCGTGGACTCGCGGAGCCGGTAATTGTCATAAAAAAAGATTCTCGGTTCTTTCTTGTGGATGGACATCACAGAGCGATTGCAGCCTTAAAGCTTGGAATAGAGAAGCTTGAAGCCTATATTATAGAAGTAAATGGAGATTTTGAGCTCGGAATTGAGAAAATGGCTAAGAAAAAAGGTTTGAACTCGCTAAAAGATGTCGAAATAATCGAAGATGTCCCACATCCACTTGTAGAGATCACCTTCAGGAACATGGGATAGTTATGAAGTTTATGATCTGGGTTGCAAACTTAGAATCAAAGAAAACGAGGGCTGAAGGTAGAAAGATTGCCAAAAGATTTGCTGTGCCAAATTTAAGACTTCAAGAAGTTGCGCAGGCTTGCAAGGAACTTGGACTGAATTTTCAGATTGAGAACAAGAAATATCCAAGAAGTTGGTGGGAAGAGGGTGGGAGGGTTGTGGTTGAAAGCTCTATTAATAAAACAAAGCTCATGTTGGAAATAGCAAGTAAAGTTCTTGAAATGAGAGAAAAAAGGAAAAAGAAATGAGATATCTTTTTTTACTCTCTGGTGAGAACCTCGAATTGGCAAAAGCTGAAGTTTTAAGCCTTGCAAAAGCCTTTGGCAAAATATTGAGCTACGATTTAGATGAACGCATTTTTTCGCTCAACTTTGCAGGAGAGCAATTTTTTGAACGTCTTGCTTTATCTCATGAAGTTTGTGAGGCGATCTTCTCTTGTTCCATGAGTGAGCTTCAAAAAGAATTCGAGAAGCTATCCTTTGAGGGTTCTTGCTGTGTTCGCGTGAGCGGAATTGGAATGAAGTCAGATCAAGAGCTGGAAAAAAAGCTTGGAGCAATTTTATGGAAAAAAGGTGCACAGATCGACTTGAGAAATCCAGAAAATTTGATAAGAGTTTACATAACTCCAAGATCTTGCCATGTTGGTTTTCTGAGATTCAAGCAGAACAAAAAGCAATTTAGGGAAAGATTGCCGAATAAAAGACCCTTCTTTATGCCTGTAGTGATTTTGCCAAAGTTGTCTCGAGCGATTTTAAACTTAGTCTCGCTGAAAAGTGGACGTATTCTTGACCCAATGTGTGGAACCGGATCTTTTTTGATCGAAGCGGGACTAATGGGTTTCGAAGTATTTGGAATGGACTTCTATAGAGACATCGTTAAGGGTTGTAGAAAAAATCTTGAGTTTTTTAATCTTAAAGGAGAAGTTCTTCAAGGCGATGTTAGGGAGATGCCCTTCAAAGACGAATCTTTTGATGGAATTGCAACAGATTATCCATACTTCAGGGCAACGAGAAGTGGAACAAAAGATGAGCTATACAATAAGAGTTTTCAAGAGATCTCAAGGGTTTTGAGAAAAGGTTGTAGAGCGGTTCTTGTGACAAATTTGGAGCTTAAGGAATTGCCTTTCAAGGTAATTTTCAAGATCGACCACAGAGTTCATGGTTCTCTCACGAGGAGAATATACGTTGTTGAAAAATTTGAAAATGTGCCTGAATGAGATATTCGGTGAAATATTTAAATCACAACTTTAACTTAGCTCATGTTCCTCAATCTCATAAGGGATGCGATTCAAAGCTTAGGAGAATTTGGAGATGAAAGATTTATAAAAGAAAGTGAGCATGCGGATCTTGCAACAACTATAGCTTTCAAAATAGCGAAAGAAAGAAGCGCAGATCCACAGAAGGTTGCAAACGAGATCTTAGAGAAGATCACTCCAAAAGGCTATGTTGGAAAAATTGAAAGTGTTAATGGCTACATAAATCTCTTTGCAAACTACGAATTCCTTGAAGACACGATCGACGTGATCCTGAGCGATGACAACTATGGATCACTTGGAATGAGGGGTAAAATTCTCATAGAGCACACTTCCGCAAATCCAGATGGTCCGCTTCACATAGGGCACATTCGAAATTCCATAATTGGAGACACCTTAGCAAGAATTTTCAGAAAAGCGGGTTTTGATGTGAGAACTCATTACTACATCAACGACATGGGGAGACAGATGGCCATAACTGTGCTCGGCGTTGAAAAATTTGGCTTGTCGAATAAAAAGCCAGATCATGCGATTGCCGATGCCTACATCTCCGCAAACAGATTGCTTGAAAAAGAGCCTGAGCTTGAGAAAAGAGTAGAAGAGTTGATGCAGAGATACGAGATGCTGGAAGAAGAAACTGCAAAGAAGTTCAGAAGTGCTATTGAAAAGGCGATGGATGGGATTAAAGCTACAATGAGGAGAATTAATGTAGAACATGACGAATTTGTCTGGGAAAGCGATTACATTAGAAATGGCTATGTCGAGAAGATCTTGAAGGCTCTTGATTCAAAAAAGTTGATAAAGAAAGAAAAGGCTTGGATCATAGAGCTTGAGGGTTTTGAGAAGGAAGTTGTAATAAGAAGAGAGAATGGGACTTCTCTCTACATCACGAGAGATCTGGCTTACCATTTGTGGAAGAGCGAGAATTTTGAGAGGATGATCAACGTATGGGGAGCGGATCACA
>JANXDV010000071.1:0-291 GCA_025058955.1 Archaeoglobaceae archaeon
AGTCTATAAAGACGAGTTGGCAAAATATAGAGAGCAAATAAGGTATCCAAAATTCTTGAATACAACTGAGATTATTCCTTAGGCTTCTTTTTTAGCAGAGAAGGTAAATGGATTATGTATCTACCATCTTCCTCAAGAGCTATTATGATCTCTTCTCTCTCAAGCAACTTCTCGAGATTTATCTCATACTGTCCCGGAGCTATTATGCGGACACTCTCAATTCCAAAACGCAATAGCTCTTTCTTCAGCTCCTGAGCAACTTCTTCAGTTTTCTCTACTTCTCTCTGTTTG
>JANXDV010000071.1:300-2267 GCA_025058955.1 Archaeoglobaceae archaeon
TTGTTTCCACATTCACAACCATTGAGCAGACGCATGTCCCCATCTGCGAATAATTTTCCGCACTTCGTGCATCTGTGTGGCATATCACGTTATAAGTGTCTTGATCAAATCTTCCTGCTTTTCCAAAGTCTTTAGCCTATTGGCTGGCCCTATCACTGTAAGCCTTCCCTGTTTCTTTCCAAATATTTTTGAAAATATCGATTTCTCTCTGTAAGGGTAACTTTCTACTTCAATTCCAATGAAATTCTCGTGATCTATCTCAAGCATTGTTAGCTCAATTAGCTTTGCTTCTTCTTCAGGAGTGAGTCCAGTTTCAAGGACAACGATCTTTCCTTCTTTCACAGTGTCGAGGATCATTCTTATCTTCTCCATTGAGCCCATCTTGCTAAGCTTTTCTTTTGAGATCAGGTTCATCTGCACTCCCATAAGCTCACCCAAACTTTTCTGCAATCACTTTATAAAGCGAATCTATATTTATTCCTTTCAAAGCAGAAACGGGAACAATTTGATGCTGTGGAAAAGCGGATTTTATTCTTGCTGGCGAAGCATTTGGTAGATCTATTTTGTTTGCCACAATTATTAGCGGAAGCTTTCTTGCCTCTATGTTTCCAACGATCGTAACATTAACTTGTGTGAATGGATCTTCTGTTGCATCCATCACAAGCAAAATGCCGTCAAGATCGTCAAGCCACTTTATAGCCTCAATAACACCTTCAGTAGCCTCCTTAGCTCTCCTTTTCGCCTCTTCTTCACTCAAACCAAATTTCATAAAATCGTGAAAATCGATCTTAGTAGCCAACCCGGGAGTGTCGACAACATCGATCGTTACACTTTTTCCATCAACTTCTATTTTTACACCTTCCCTAAGCTTTACTCTTCTCGTTTCATGCGGAATCTCGCTTGGAGAGCCCATTATATCTCCAACCCAGTCTCTAAGGATTCTGTTTGCAAGCGTAGTTTTTCCGGCATTTGGAGGACCGTAGATTCCGATCTTTAACTTGTCCTTTCTAAGGAGTAGTTTATAGATGAACCTCAACCTTTTTCTCAAACCACTCAACAAACCCATCTGCACACCCTCAAGCTCTTTGTGAATTTAAGCTATTAAATTTTATCTCTCACCAATTTCTTAGGATAAAACCTTAGCTCTCGAAGAGCAATTTTAACGTGAATTATGGCCTGTATTTCCAGCTTAAATAAACTGCGAGAGCAAAGAGCAGAAGTGGGATTAAGATTCCGATGAAGTCAACCCTTTTCTTCTCGAGATCTGCTATGATAAACCCTGCAACTTCAGAGCTTTCAAGTATGATCCCGATCTCTCTGTTGAGCTTCAACCCATGCATGTTCATGTTCGCGGAAGTTATTAGCACTCTATCATCTACGATGATCACTTTTCCATGCAAATTGCTTATTTTCTCAACTTCAATACCCTCATCTCGCAAGATCTTTTCTTCATCACGAGAATATTCCTCGCTGAGCACAACTTTTACATTTGCACCATTTTCCTTTGCTTTTCTTATCGCATAAAGCAATCCTTTTTCATTAAACCACTCAAAACCCATATATGGGGCTATTATGTAAAGCCTTTCATTTGCAGAGGCAATAAGATCGAGAACTGGGTTGCAGTCTGGTAAAATTAAAAGAGTCGCGTTCGCTTCAAAATCTATACTTTTTCCCTTTTCTGAGCTTTTGTTCGCTATTTTATTAAAACAGCTTTTGTTTTGACTAATAAACCTTCTGTCATAGTCCAATAAGTCATTCAGAGCTTTTGCAAAGGACTGGCTTTCGAATTCTACTATGTAACCCTTTTTTGAAAATACCCAGTTCTCAGTTGTGATGATAACCTTGTCTCCTTTAACTCCAAACTTGTAGTGGAAATTTCTGTATGGGCCAGAGAGATGATTGGCATCAATTCCACATCTAATTCCCGCTTTTGCATCGACGAAAAGTTCTTCTGGTTGAAAATCTGC
>JANXDV010000071.1:2367-5145 GCA_025058955.1 Archaeoglobaceae archaeon
GAGAGATGATTGGCATCAATTCCACATCTAATTCCCGCTTTTGCATCGACGAAAAGTTCTTCTGGTTGAAAATCTGCAAAGAAATTATAGCTTGCAATTCTAAAGCCTTCAGCCTTGAAATCTGCTGGAGTTATTATGAGCCTACCTCTAATTTTCTCCGATATACAACTGAAATTGCTCCAATCTTCATATCTGAAATCCCAATTTCCTTCACAGTCTCTAAAATAGACTAAGCCTTCATCAAGAATCTTTAGGTCTTTTCCGTAGCAAAAGCACTCTGTTTTATTTTTGGAGCTAATACAAATCTCTTCACCATCATTAGACAGCGCAAAATTTTTTGGAAAGGCTATCAACTCACCCAATGGCTTGAAATTGCTGGAAAATGCGGATATGTTTTTCGTAATGGTATAGAATCCACTTTTAAGAGATAATTCCGCTCTGTTATCCTTTAAAATACACTGATCAGGACAGTAGACCTTCAAGTATTCCGCATCATCGCTTCCATATGGATTTGGGCAAATTTCAAGCAGAAGAGCTAAGCTAAGAATTAGCAAGTAGCTCATTTCTCAATTCGCCAATCTTTGCAATTCTTTCAGCAACCACGTTGTGCTGATGTATGCTCTCTTCATTTTCCTGTCTAAGAAATACTATTAGATCATCAGGAGCATTTGGATAAGCCTTAAGAAGTTCAACAGCCATCTTACGCACACTATCTTCTACAAACATAGGTCTTTTATGAGCCCTTTCAACGATCTCAAGTTCGTCTTCTCGCTTCAATATTTCAAAAGTTTCTTGGCTCATCCCAGATTTAGCTATCTCAATAAGTTTTGCTATTGAAACTCTAAAGTCTTCTCTAACTTGAACTTTGATCTTCGCTCTTCCACGTTGATTGTGTGAAGCAATTGGCACAACTTCCAATATTTTTTCAATTTCCTCTGCTTTAAAGCCGTATTTTAGAAGATCTTCTATGGCTTTAGTTTTAACGAGCTCCTGAGCACATGGACAAGAAGTTATTCCACTAACCTCCGTGCCAACGAACACGATCTTATCACCTATTCTGGAAACAATCGCATCGCTGAATACCTTCACAACTTCTTGGGTTCTTTGATTGCTGATCGGCGTGATCTTCCGCATGATATACTCTGAAGTCATCGAAACTTCTGCTTTAGTGGCGTATTCATGTCTCTCTAACAAGTTTTCTGCAATTTTTATTACAAGTTTTTCAACGTTTTCAATTGGCTCTGCGGTAAGCTCCTCAAGCACTTCGTCGATCACCTCAAAATTTCTACTAAGACTAACACCCTTGATATGAGAAGGTAAATCTACAAAAATGTCAAAAGTGGATATTAGAATTACAGGTCTTTTTCCTTTTCTCAACACCTGAACAAGCTTTTTTACACTTGTTGCACCAACTCTACTCAGCTCTATTGGAAATTGAGGTCTTAAAAGCTGAATATCGGGAAGCATAGATTGTTTAAGCTTAGAAGAATTTCAAATTTTCGATCTTAGCGAAAGATTAAAAAATTTCTCAATAAAAGTTTCTTCATGGAGTTCAAATGCGAAGAACATCTACGTTGCACACTAAAATGCGCTCTCGACATAAGCTGTTTGGACTTCGAAGTGTATTTAGCTTTATTAAATAAAAATCCCGCCACGATTGAGGAGATCTCAGACTATGTCAAGAGGGACAAAAGCACTGTTTACAAGTCTATACAGAGGTTGCTTGAAAGAGGGTTGATAGAGAGAGATTATCGAATTCTAAGAAGTGGTGGTTATAGGTATCTCTATAAACCAATTCCATTTCCAGAGTTCAAGAAGATTATAATAAAGTCCCTCGAAACATGGGGTAAAAAACTCATGGAATCCCTTGCAAGTATAGAGAAAATGGAGCAGAGCAAAATTGAAAATGCCTTAAAAATCAATCCTCCAAAATAGGAAGCTTGATCTCAAAAATAGCCCCCGAAGGTTTATTATCTTTAACCTCTATTCTACCACCGTAGGCATCAACAAGCCACTTCGCAATGAATAACCCCATTCCAGTTCTATTTGCTGTCGAAAAGCCCCTATCAAATATTCTTGGTTTGATCTCATCTGGGATACCTTTTCCGTTATCAGAGATTTTGCAAACCGCCCATTTACCGTTTTTATATGTCTCAACAGTAACCTTTACATTCTCTCCACCATGCAAAAAGGCATTACTAACTATGTTTTCCAAAACACTGCTTAAACCTTCGTTTGCGTAAACAAATAGATCCTGGACTTTTGCTTCAATTGAATATCTTTTTGCGATCTCTCTTACCAGCTCACCAAGATTTACTGGCTTTACAATATCAATTGCAGACTCCAATTTTCTAATATCTACAATTAGTTTTGTTATATATTCCACTTTCTCTTTAGCACGAATCTTTAGTTTTTCATCTTCCAATTCCAACGCAGCAGAAATTGCGGTGAGAGCATTTCCTATGTCATGCCTTAGGATCGTGTTCAAGAGTGAGAGATATTCCGCTCTTTTCTTTAGCTCCAGATTTAGCTCGTTGATCTCTGTAGTATCCAAAGCAGTTGCAGCAACCGCAGATTTACCATTGAAAGTGATTCTGCTTGGTCTAACAGTGATCCATCTAACTTTACCGTCTTTTCTAACGATCCTAAAGCTGTAAGTCTCTGTGTTCCTAAGTCCACTCTCTCTTTCGAGATATTTTCCAACCACGAGCTTACTATCTTCTGGATGAAGCATGAAAAATTCTTTTCCGAGAATTTCTTCCTTTGAATAGCCTGTAA
>JANXDV010000072.1 GCA_025058955.1 Archaeoglobaceae archaeon
AAAAAGCTTGTGCTGATGAGCTACTACAATCCGATCTACAGAACTGGAATTAGAGAGTTCGTTGAAAAAGCCTATTCCAGTGGAGTTGATGCGATGCTTGTCGTTGATCTACCATTTGATGAAGCGAACGAATTTGTTGAGATCTGCGGAGAGGTTGGTATGAAAAACGTATTTCTTTCAGCTCCGAACACAAGCGAAGATCGGCTTAAAGCCATAGATGAGCTTTCAGAATTCATTTATCTTGTCTCAACTTATGGTGTAACAGGTGTGAGGGATAAGGTGTCTGAATTGGCATTTAATGCCCTGAGAAAGGCTAAAAGAATTTGCAGAAAGCCGATTGCGGTCGGTTTTGGAGTTTCAAAAAGAGAACACGTTTTAGAGCTTTTCAACGCTGGAGCGGACGGAGTTGTTGTGGGCAGTGCGGTTGTTAAGCTGATCGAGCACTTCGGCGATAAGGCGGGAAAAGAGATAGAGAGATTCACAGCAGAGCTTAAGGATTAAAAAGGTCGAAAAGGACAAATAACTGGACTTTGGAGGCAAAAAAGAGGGTAAAAGAAGTTTCAATTTGGGATTTATTTTAAAGGATGAGATTGAAGAAATTTATTTTGATGTTATGAATAAATTTGATGAATTCTATACAGAATAGAGCTGGTAGAAGACTCCATAGCCCTAGAAAGAATCGGATACCTTATTTTTACTGATAAAATTAAAACAAACGATGCGATATTGATCTCGACCGTTATAGAAAACAAAGCTACCCATTTTGCGACAAGAGATACGAGGTTAATCGATCTTTTCAAAGAAGATGAAGAATTCGCATCTATATTCAAACTGAAACTTTTAAAATTCGATAAAGATCCTGGATAATTGAAAACTCATAAAAATTATAATTTAATTTTATTAATTATAAGCAAAATTTCACTGAAACTTATGGAAAAATTATAAATATCTTAAACGCACAATGCTAAATATTAAAATTACGGAGGTGATTAAATGGATCTCGAGCTAACGCAGATCCAGAAGGACATTCTGTATGCGTTGATAACGCTGTATAAGAAGAAAGCGGGTGGATCGATCAAAGGAGAAGAGATTGCAGAGCTGATAAATAGGAATCCCGGCACAGTGAGAAATCAGATGCAGGCTTTGAGAGCTTTAGGACTTGTAGAAGGAGTTCCTGGACCAAAAGGCGGATATAGACCGACTTCGAAGGCTTACGAGTTACTTTCGATTACAAAGCCAGAGGAAAGTGTTGCGATTTCAGTTGTAGTTAACGACACTTTGATGGAAGATCTCTCTGTAGAAGAAATCGATCTGCCCTCGATCTCTAATCCTGAAGTATGCCAAGCGAGAATAAGGCTTCTTGGAGATATTAGAAAGATCGTTCCTGGAGACAGAGTTTTAGTTGGTCCTACGCCTGTAAACGAGATCGTTGTCCAAGGCAGAGTTGTTGGAAGAGATGATACCGCAAACACCTTGATCATCGACATAGAGAAGATCGTTGCCCTTCCAAAAGACACCGTAGGCGAGCACATGTCTTCTCCGATCATTTCGATCGATGCCAATGCGAAAGTCTTAGATGGTGCAAAGTTACTTGCTGAAAGGGATATCTATTGCGTGCCAGTCAAGAAAGATGGAAAGTTTGTAGGAATTTTAACGCTCGATCACATTGCAAAGGCGGTAGCACAAGGAAAATTGGATGCAAAAGCAGAAGAAGTGATGAGACCAAAGATCGTGCTTGTAGAGAAGGACACAAAGATCAGGGAAGCAATAAGGTTAATGCGAGATGAAAATGTTAGAATTTTAGTTGTCACAGATCGAGGAGAGCCTGTTGGTGTTATAACAGATCAGAAGATCTTGACAAAGCTTGCTCCAGAGCATTAAATTTTTCTATTTTTAATCCTCGAAGCTAAGGCTAAGAAACACAAAATTGTTCCGAAGTGTAGACAACTCTTATATCCAAAATTTTCTGCTATGAATCCACCGATTAAAGATCCGATGATCGTGGATAGATAGATCGTAGAATTAAGGAATCCTGCAGAGCTGTTTTTCTCTATATTGTTTTCAAGAAGAATCCTTAAAGATCCGACATACATGGCACTCCAGCCGATTGCGATCAAAAGTTGAATGGCTAAAAACTCATGAATCTGTGTTGCAAGAGAGTAGAGAAGAAAGGCAAGTCCAGAGAAGATCGTGCCAGCATTTAAAAGTATATTTGGATTAAACCGCTCTATTCTCTGCATTATAATAAATTGAAGAAAAGAGTTCATGAAGTAAATGACTCCGATCCAAAATTTCGAGATCCCAAGCTCTGAGAGGTAAATTGGAAAGATTAGCCATACAGAACTTGCTCCTACATGACGAATGAAAAATGCGGAATAGATTGAGAAGTTCTCCTTTATGATCCTCATTGAACTCCTCGCTCTTTCAATCTTTTGGCTGGGAATTTCTTCTTTGAGAACCATAAGGAAAGCTAAGAAGAAAAGAATCGCTCCGAATGTGAAAATTCCGTAGTAAACCATTATAACTCCAGCGATCAACTGCCCAAATGCCCATCCAAGGCTTCCAAATGCTGAAAAAGATCCAACGTTCTTGTTTTTTTCATAAGCATAAGTCAGAAGTGCTGCTGGAAATATGCCAATGGAAAATCCTACCAAAGTTCTCACAATTAAAAGCTCAATTGGATTCGAAACTAAGCACTGAGCAAAGAAGAAGATCGCTGAAAGTAGTAGCCCAGAGAGGAGTATAAGCTTTCTATTGTGAAAATCCGATAACCTGCCGAAGATGCTTGAGGCTACGAATGTCGTGAAACTATAGGCAGAAACTATAAGTCCAATTTCTATATCCGAAGCTCCTATTTCTTTTGCAAGTATGGGTATGAAGAGTAGGGATGAAGCTATGGCAACTTGAGTTAGGAAGTTTATTAGTGGAGCGTGCATTGGGTGGAGATCCTGACTCGGAATTTAAGGATTGAGTGATAAAAAATTATTTTAAAACTCTAAACAGTTGTTGTAAGATCGCAATCAACCTTCTTCCTGAATCGGTCAGCTCATAGGTCTCTGAATTTTTAATGATAAGGTTAAACTCCAAGAGGGCTTTTAGGTGTCTGTCTAAAATTCCAGGATTAAGCTTCGTTTCAAACATCAGTTGCGAGAATCTTTGAGGCCCTCTTTCGAGAGAAAAAAGGATATCACTGACCCCATTTCTTGAAATTACTTTAAGAAACTTTTGTTGATCCACATTCACCTTAACCCCGAATAACTCTTCGACGGAGATCATTTTCATCACCACTATTATTGTAATCACCTCAATCATTTTTTGTATTTAACCTTTTCTGAAAGTTTGTAATTTGAAAATGGTAATTACTAACAAAAAATTATATAAAAGTTGGAAAAAATTATATCCTCGCTCAAAAAAGCAACTTTATGATGGTTTCTGAAGCTATAAAGCTCTCTGTCACCTTGAGAAATACCAGAGCTCTTGTTTTATTCAATACAAAAAGTAAAAGCTACAGAGTTGTGGATTGCTCAAGAAGATCTTTTTGCAGAATTTATATATCAAAAAACTGTCCCCCATATTGCGAGATCATAGTTGCGGTGAAGGATTTTGCTCTGAAAAGAAGAAAACCTAAAGCTGAGGTTGTAGAGCTATAATCTCTTTACCATGAACTCGAATCTCCTTCTGTATCCAATCTTTCTGTAATACTCTCGCACTCCAACCCCACTAATAACTGCAATTTTATCGAATTTCTCCTTCACAATTTCTTCTGCGGTTTTCAGAAGCTTCTCTCCAAAGCCTCTGTGCTGAAATGCTTGAATTTTTCCAAGCGGTGTAGCTTTTCCATAAACATGAAGCTCTCTAATGAGTGCACAATCCATTAGAGTATCAATAAATGGTTCTGATGGAAATCTAAGTCTTATAAATCCTACAAGAGCATCGTAGTCAGGGATTTCGTAGGCTATAAAGAATTCCTTTCCTCCTGAGGCTTCGTATTCTGTTATTTTAAGCTCCGCTTTTTTGTATTCTTCTTCTCTTACACCCTTATGCCCTACTTCTCTACACCTTATGCATCTACACTCTCCTCCAAGCTCCTTTAGCCTTTTTTTAACGAGTTGTCTTATGTTCCCAGCATTTAAACCAATTGCTATATTAACCGGAATATCTCTCTGGATTCTCTGAACTCTAATCCACTCTGGAAAATTCATCTTTGCCCTTGCAATTAGCTCAACGACCTCTTCAGTGCTATAAGGCTCATATTCCCCTCTTTCAAACATTTCATAAAGCTTAGTTCCTTTTACTACTACTGTTGGATAGATCTTCAAGTAATCTGGTTTAAAATCTGGATTCGAAAAGATCTCCTCAAAGCACTTCAAATCTCTTTCGAAATCCGAGCCGGGAAGTCCTGGCATTATATGATAGCAGACTTTGAAAGCAGAATCCTTGAGAAGCTTTGTTGCCCTGATCGTGTCTTTGACAGTGTGTCCCCTTTGTATTTTCTCCAGCAAGTCATCATAAATGCTCTGAACTCCAAGCTCAACCCTTGTGGCTCCATAGCGTAGCATCTCCAATATATGCTCTTCTTTTGCATAATCGGGGCGTGTTTCAAAAGTTAAACCAACACATCTCACCTTTGCACGTTCATTTTTCCTTTTAGCTTTCTCCAAACTACTCTCCACTTTTCCATTGCTATCAAAGGAATTTAAAGCGTTGAAAATGTCGAGAATGAATTTCTCCTTGTATTCCTTTTCTCGAGCAATGAATGTTCCACCCATCACGATTATCTCCGCTTTCTCAACATCGTGACCAATTTCAGCAAGCTCTTTTAGCCTTGCAAATACTTGTCGAAATGCATTGTATTCATGCTGTCTTCCACGCTGTGCCGCTGGTTCAAAGCCTGTGTAGCTCTGGGGGCTATTGAATTCAACTCCGCCAGGGCAAGGGATGCATTTTCCATGTGGACATGGAGCGGGAGAACTCATCACCGCGATTACAACAATTCCGCTTAAACTACGCACAGGTTTAACTCTTAAAATATCTCTTAGCCTTTCGTATTGCTCCGTTCCTTTTGCATGCTGTAAAATTTCAACATTTGAAGGAATTTTTGCTAACTTAA
>JANXDV010000073.1 GCA_025058955.1 Archaeoglobaceae archaeon
ATCAATTATACGTTAAGAGGTTCATAAGTTTTTCTCAACTCTTCTTTTTTATTTCAAAAAATTTTTCCACAGCCTTGAAAACTGGTCTCTCCTTTATCAGCCCCTCAGGTCTATAGAATAGGACTAAGATCATCAGAATGCCAAATGCCATGTATTCGATCCAAACCGTTTCAAATGGTATTCGGAGAAATTCAACGATCTCATGCTTGTAAACCATCAGGATCTGCTTTATCGCGACAAAAACGAAGGTTCCAAAAATTACTCCCCTATTATTCCCCGCACCACCGAGAAGAACGATCAGAAATGGATAAAAAGTCCACTCAACTCTTGTAAAATTCGAAGCTATGAAATTTGCAGTGAACAAAGAGAATAAAGCTCCAGCCAACGCTGCAATGGCAGAAGAGATTGCAGATGCCTTTATCCTAAGCACCATCACATTTCTACCATAAGCCTTAACGACATCTTCATCCTCTCTCATCGCTCTCAAAAGTCTGCCAAATGGCGAGTTGGAGATCCTTTCTGCAATTATGTAAACCAAAATCAAAATCGAAATTGAAAGAAGAGCAAAGAGTAGCTGTCTATTTCCTTCGTAAAAGGCAAAAACATCTGGAACCGATATTCCATAGTAACCACCACCAAGAGCGGTGTTGTAGTTGAAGATCATGAAAGAAACTTCGCTTATCGCAAGCAAGGTTATTGCAAGATAATCCCTCGACAATCTCGCACTCGGCAATATTGCGAGAACTCCAACGATCGCTCCAACAAGAGCTGAAAGAGATAGGGAGAGAAGAAGGAGTAAAATTCCAAATGATGGATCTTCAGCGATCTTTTGATTAAGGATCGTTTTCAATTCCGCAGAGCTCTCTATTATTTCTCCTTCGATTCCATAAAAGGCGATGAATATTCTATTCACAATGCCACCAACTGTGAAGGCGCCAAAGAGAACAGCAAGTGCTCTGCCAAAGTTTGGTATGCCCGCAAGCCCGTATTCGATGTTTAGGCTTATGCTTACGATTGCATAAATTCCGAACCAAAAGGCTATGTTAAGAAGGATCTGCTCCATTTTCTCAATCCCTCTACGATTCCATTCGGCGTAAGCAGAAGAGCGAAGATTAGAGCTAAAAGTGGAACAACTTTGCTGTAAAGAAGAACTTCGATTCCAAATATTGTAGAAAGAAGGTATGTTACAAGACTTTCAGACATTCCAATAAGATAGCCACCAACAAGTGCTCCCGAGATGCTTGCAATGCCTCCAACGATGCTCGCGGAGAATATTGAGACTATTATTAAACCCCCTGTTAGTGGAACTATTTCTTGCTTGAAAGGCAAAAGGGCTCCAGCCAAACCAGCGAGAGCTGAAGAGAGAAACCAAGAGAAGATCCTCGTTTTTTCAACATCTATTCCCATCGTCTCTGCAAGTGTTGGATTTTCCATGGTGGCTCTCAAAGCAATTCCAAATTTTGTTTTGAAAAGTAGGAACCAGAGGGAGATCAAAATGGCTACGATTAAGGCTGTGGAAATGAAGAAAATACCAGATAAGCCTGCGATTTCAAAATCATACATCGTGAAAATGAATTTTTTTGCAGATTTTGATACAGATTTTTCAATTGCATCTGAAATGGCACCAATTAGTCCAAGAAGCACGAGATCGAGAGCAAGGGTTGAGATCATCAGAATTACGATACTCGCACCCCTTCTGATTAAAGGTCTCAGGATGAAGAAATAGCAAATGATTCCAAGAATTCCACAGAAAAAGAAGACGATTGGAAGAGAGTAATAGGGATGGAGATCGAAAAAATAAAACATAATAAGAGCAAAGTATGAGCCAAAAACCGCTAAGGAGCCATGAGCAAAGTTTGGGACTGATGTGGTTATATAGGTGAGCGTAAGACCTAAGCTTAGCAGTGCGATCAGATTTGAATAAACTATCGCACCTTCGAGAAGCATTAGGATTTTGCATAGGTAAAGCTTTAAAAACTTTAATGATGTGGAATTACTATGAAGGGAGTTAAATTGCTACTATTAGCATTGCTTGCAATTGTGTTTCTAAGTGGATGTGCTGAGGAGAGAAAAGTTGAGGAGATCAAGATCGGCGTGCTTGTGGATCTTTCTGGACCCTTAACGACTTATGGAACGAGCATAAAGAATACGCTGAGCATAGCGGAAGAGGATATCAATCAGTATCTAAAGGCAAAGGATTTGCCATACACCGTGAAGTTCTACGTTGAAGACACAAAAGTTGAGCCAAAAATAACGCTTGAGAAGGTTCAGAGCCTTTATGCGAAGGGGATCAATCTAATCGTCGGTCCGATGGGAAGCGGAGAAGTTAGGAATATAAAAGACTTTGTGACCGCAAACAAGATCATAATCGTCTCTCCATCTTCAACAGCGGTTCCAAAGCTACTTGGTGTAACAAAACCGGAGGAAAAGAAGTTCATTTTCAGATTTGTTGCTCTTGACGATTTTCAAACTGAAGCGATAGTTGCGGAATTGAAGGCTCTTGGAATTAAAGCGGTTGTAATCACACACATCGGCAACGCCTGGGGAAGGGGTTTAAGTGAAGTGATTGCAACAAAGCTTGAGAAAGAAGGAATAGAGCTAAAAGCTTCAATCGAATACCCTGAGCCTTTGCCGGCTGATTATTCACCATACATTGCAAAAATAGAGGAAAATGTAGTGGAATTGATGAAAAAATACTCAGAAAAAGAGATTGCGGTATTAGCATTTAGCTATGAGGAAGCTTCAGTAATTCTTGCACAGACAAAGAGCGATAGCAAGGCTTTAAGCGTTATATGGCTTGGCTGTGATGGGACCGCATTGAGTGGTAAACTGCTCGAAGTCTGCGAAAAGTCGAGTAAAGTAAAAATGCTCAGCACACTCTTTGAGTCCAAAGGAAAAGGCTATAGTGAGCTGGAAAGCAAATATAGGCAGAGAGGTTATGGTGATGCTCCGTATCAGTATGCGATGAACGCCTATGATGCTGCATGGGTTCTCGTTTTGAGCTACATTGAAGTTGTAAAGGAAAAAGGTAAATACGACCCAGATGAGATGGCGACGAAGATACCAGTTGTTGCGGAGAAATTCAGCAAGGGTGAATATGGTGTAGAAACCGTGAGTGGATACATAAAGCTCAACGAATGGAATGACAGGGCGAGCGGAGATTTCGCAATCTACTACATAAAGGACTGTTCATGGAAGCTTGCGGGGATTTGGAATTCCGTTGAAAACAAGATCACTTGGTTTGAGTCGGTTAGATGATTTTGAGAACTGAAAATCTTTCAAAATTTTTTGATGGGGTAAAAGCACTTTACAGAGTGAATATAGCGGTTGAAAAGGGGAAAATAACGCTTGTAATTGGACCAAATGGCAGTGGAAAGACAACTCTTATAAACGTAATCTCTGGATTTTACAAAGCGGATGAGGGTAGAGTGATCTTTGAGGGAGAAGAGATAACGAATAGGATGCCACATGAGATAAGCAGGCTTGGTATTTTAAGGACTTTTCAAATTCCAAAAGCTCTAAAAAAGCTAACAGTTCTTGAAAATGTTTTGATAGCCCCTTTCAACCATGGAGACAGTGTTTACGAATCAATAAGTGGTAGATGGATAAAAAAAGAAGTAGAGCTTCTGGATAAAGCCTTTAAGATACTTGAATTTTTAAAGCTCGACCATCTATGGGACAGAAAGGCACAGGAGCTGAGTGGAGGGCAATTGAAATTACTCGAGACCGCGAGAGCTTTAATGAGAGGAGCAAAGCTTCTAATAATGGATGAGCCTCTCAGTGGTGTGAATCCGGTGCTTGCGGAAGACATTTTACAGAGCTTTGTAAGGATGAGAGGAGAGGTTAGTTTTTTAATCGTTGAGCACAGATTGGATCTCGTGCTAAAATACGTTGACTATGTCTATGCAATGGCAAATGGAGAGGTTATAGCGGAAGGGAAAGGGGAAGAGGTGGTCAAGGATCCGAGGGTTGTGGAGGTGTATATAGGTGCTAAGAACTGAAAGACTCAACGCTGGTTATGGACAGCTTCACATACTCTTCGATGTGGACATAAATGTGGAAAAGGGAATAACCGCAATCATAGGACCAAATGGAAGTGGAAAATCTACTTTGCTCAAATCGATCTTTGGAATTGCAACTGTTCACTCTGGAAGCGTTTTCTTAAATGGTAAGGATATTACAAGAATTCCGCCACACGAGAAGGTTAAGCTCGGAATGGCTTATCTTCCTCAGACAGAAAATGTTTTTTCAAATCTGAGCGTCAAAGAGAACTTGATGATAGCGGGTTATGGGCTTGAAGAGGAGACTTTAAAGGATAGGATAGACTCTGCACTTGAATTTTTCCCTGAGCTAAAAAATCATCTCAAAAGAAGGGCTGGAACACTTAGCGGTGGAGAAAGACAAATGCTCGCAATGGCAAGCGCTCTTGTTAAGAATGCAAAAATTTTAATGCTTGACGAGCCAACAGCACAACTTTCACCAAAGCTTGCTGAGAAAATACTTGAAAGAGTGCAAATGATGAGAGATGAAAAAAATTTAACAATTATGCTCGTTGAGCAGAACGTTAAAAAGGCTCTGGAGATAAGCGAGAATGCTTATTTGCTTGTTAGTGGAAGAGTTGCCTTT
Organism: Archaeoglobaceae archaeon; assembly: GCA_025058955.1. GTDB lineage: Archaea > Halobacteriota > Archaeoglobi > Archaeoglobales > Archaeoglobaceae > WYZ-LMO2. Next base: position 4,627 of record JANXDV010000073.1, read on the forward strand.
TCAGGAAAAGCATGCGAACTTCTTTCGCATCCAAAATTTGAAAAAATGTGCGTTGGCATTTTAGATTAATTATCGTCTTGGAGATTTTAACCGGATAAGAGATACTATAATGTAAGAGAAACACTTTGCAATTCTAAGGGGCTCGCTCCAGATGATTAGCACAGCAAAATTGAGCTTTACAGAACAGACATTCGAATTCACTACAAAAGCCATCCATTGCTCTACTACGACAGCTTAGTCTTCAGATCTTAGCAAAAGCATTTTAGTTGGGAAACAAATTGAATGGTGGTAGAATTCAGTTTAATGGGAAATGGTTTATTCAAGATGGATAAAATGCTACTTCAAAGAAATTAATTATTTGATTAAAATATAAAAATTAAACATTTTGATAAATTCTCACGACTTGCTCACAGTCCCACTTCACTTGTGGATTCACAGGATCTGGACAACCTTTCGGCT
>JANXDV010000074.1 GCA_025058955.1 Archaeoglobaceae archaeon
CATCTGTTGAGACTGCAAAAGATTTGAAGCCTGAAGCACAAGGTGGATGGCTGTAGCCTTCAAAAATCGCAGTCGCAACTCCCATGAACGGAACTATTCTGTGAACTCTTCCAGCAAGCATTTCAGAAATCCAGAATCTTACGAGCTTTCTTATCCCTTTATTATATTTTTCAACCCATCTCTCAAATTCCTTTACTGTGTAATGACTCCAAATTGCATCGATTTGCCAATGAACGTGTGTGAAAGCTTTCAGCGATAGTATGTGCATCACATCCTCGTAGATCTCAGTTTCAAGGCTTGCGGTCATTCTCGCAATCAGCTCTCCGTTAAATCTTATTTTTTTCACATTTTCTAAAATCTTCTCGTAATTTCCCCTGTAAAACTCATGAACGCTTTTTCTTCCATCAAAGGAGACCAAGATGGTTGAAAATTTATTCAAATATTCATCTTCGATTTTATCGAGCAAAATACCATTTGTTTGCAGAATAAATCGCTCAGCTTTGATTTTATTCATTATTTCCTTCATCTTATCAATTTCAAGCAATGGCTCACCGCCATAGAATGCAATGGATGATTTGCCAACAAATCTTCTTAGATCCTCTATCTCATACCTTATTTTTTCTGGCATCATTCCCTCTTCAAAGCCACCGCAATATCTGCAATTTGAATTGCACTTTGGTGTAAGGATGACGATGTAAAGCATCTCGAAAAAGTAATATGTAGCATTGCTTAAAAGCTTTTGAGCGGGGGTTGCCGAGCGGACAAAGGCGTAGGATTCAGGGTCCTATCCCGTAGGGGTTCGGGGGTTCGAATCCCTCCCCCCGCATTCGAAACGAGAATAAAAGCAGGCTGAACTTGGTTTTTAACGCTTTTAACGAGATTATCGATGAATTTTGAGGTATTAGAGACATTTTTCTTGAGATAGTCGTAGACTTCTTTAGAGACCGTTATGTGTAATCTTGGTTTTAAGCGGTTTGTTTGGCTTTCTGGGCTTTTCTCTGCCTTTTTCTTCTGTCCAGACAAATGGGTTTTTGTGCTCATAGTTTTTTGTTGTCTTCAAAGTATATAAAGAGATGGGACTGAACAATTGTAATGAATTTTCTATGCGTTAAGGTTATAAAGTTTTAAAACAAAGAAAGATTATGAAAGAATTGTTTAGAGAACTTGAAGACTGGATTATTGGACTTTTTCTTATCTGCTTAGCTTTTTGGAACTATCTTGGACTGAGTCCCTTTTCAACTCATAACTGTGATCATTGGTGTAGTTATAGCGATGGGATTCTTGAAATTGAATAAGACTTTGGAAAGTGCTCTGCTCGGCTTGCCTTTTGGAGCTTTAGGTGTCATAATTGGTGGAATATTAGGAACTTTGCTTGGAAACGCTTTGGAATATGAAAGTGAAAAGGCTAATAATTATATTATCAAGGAGGTCAATGCAGAATATGGGCAAAAAAGAAAATTAAAAAGGGAAGAAAAGGGACTACGACCTGAATACGAATCAATATTTAAGGAGACTGTAAAGGAGTTTAAAGAGGTTTTAGAAGAATTGTCAAAAATTTAAAAAGTTTTCTCGAATAAGTGAAATGCTCTCCATTGCTCAAGTTTTGGATACACTTATTAAGCCCTTCGAAAACGAGTTTCATGCAGAGGTTCATTGACATACTCATCGAGAACATTCGCAATCTGAATTTTGAGCGATCAAGAATAGATGAGATGATCGAATCTCTTGATAAAGCTGAAGGGATCTTTCTTGTTGGCATTGGAAGAAGTGGTTTTGTTGGAAGAGCTTTTGCAATGAGATTGATGCACCTTGGTTATAAAGCATTTGTAATTGGCGAAACTATAACTCCAAGAATTGGAAAAAAAGATTTGCTTATAGCGATATCCGGAAGTGGAGAAACTGGATACGTTGTAGCAATTGCTAAGAAGGCAAAGGAGTTGGGTGCAAAAGTCATCGCAATTACCGCTTCGCAAAATTCAACTCTTGCAAAGATTTCAGATCTTCTTATACTTTTAAAAAGCAAATTCGGAAAAGAAATCGCTAATATCGCTCCTTTAGGAACTATTTTTGAACTTACCGCAATGATTTTCTTCGACTCGATAATTGCGGAAATTATGGAAAGAAAGAAATTGAAAGAAGAAGATCTGGCGAAGAGACATTCAATTGAGAATGAGGTGATGCTATGATCGAGCTGATAAAAAAACTCAGCAATGCTCATGGAATAAGCGGTTTTGAGGAGGAGCTGAGAGAGATCATTAGAGGAGAAGTGGAAAGCTTTGCGGATCAGATTAGAGTGGACTCAATGGGTAATCTTATTGCTACAAGGAATGGAAGTGAGTTGGAAATTATGCTCTCCGCCCACATGGATGAGATCGGTTTCATAGTGAAGCAGATCGACGATAAAGGTTTTATAAGGATTGCTCCAATAGGTGGCTGGTTTTCACAGATAGCTCTGGCTCAGAGAGTTGTTTTATATGGAAAGCAGAAGGTTTATGGAGTTATTGGCTGTAAGCCTCCACATTTAATGAAAGACGAGGAAAGGAAAAAGGCTATCGAGATCAGCGACATGTTCGTTGATGTAGGAGCGAAGAGCAAGCAAGATGTTTTCAATCTCGGGATAAACATTGGAACTCCAGTCGCTCTCGATAGAGAAGTTGTAATGCTCGCAAATAACAGGATTACCGGAAAGGCTTTTGATAATCGCGTCGGTGTTGCGGTTGCAATCGAAGCCTTTAAAAGGAGTAAGAGTAGGGAAACAATACATCTCGTAGCAACAGTTCAAGAAGAAGTTGGTTTGAAAGGAGCTAAGACTTCTGCTTTTTCGATAGAACCAGATGTTGCAATTGCAGTCGATTCATGCGTTTCTGTAGACTTTCCAGGAAGTGAAAGCGCTCATATGGATATCGCTCTTGGCAAGGGAGCGGTTATCACGATAGTCGATGCTTCGGGTAGGGGATTGATAGTTTCACAGACCGTTTTGAGATGGCTTAAAGAGACTGCGGAGAAGTTCAAGATCCCCTATCAGCTTGAGGTTGCTGAGGGTGGTACAACAGATGCAACAGCGATAAATCTGACAAAAGCTGGAATTCCTGCTGGAGTTGTGAGCGTTCCAGCGAGATATATCCATAGTCCAGTCGAAGTTGTTGATCTAAGCGATGTGGAGAGTGCGGTGGAGTTGATTGCAAGAGCGAGTGAAAATGCAAGAGAGTATTTTGAGGTGAAAAAATGAAACTCTGGCTTATTGGGGCATACGGCATTGTTTCAACAACCGCAATGGCGGGTGCAAAAGCAATTGAGAAGGGGTTAGCTGATAAAACAGGTCTTGTAACAGCTTTACCTTTCTTCAAACCGCTTGAAGAGATCGTTCCATTTGAATTCGATTTCGGTGGTCATGAAATCAGATTGCTCTCAAATGCATTTGTCGCTTTGAAAGAACATTGGGAGAAGAACAGACATGTGGATCTTGAGCTCATTGAGGCAGTGAAGGAAGAACTTTCAAGCATCGTGGCAAAAAAGGGAACCGCTTTAAATTGTGGTAGTGGAATTGAAGGACTTGGAAAACTCGAAACTCTTGAGAAAGAGGGGCTTAGTTTGAAAGAGATCGTTGCTCGGATTTCAAAGGATATGAAAGAATTTGCAAATGATGAAACTGTAGTTGTGAACGTTGCATCTACTGAGCCGATTCCAAAGATTAACGAGAGATATCATTACACCATAGAGGGCTTTGAAGAAATGATCGAAGAAGATAAAAAGGATTTTGCTACCGCAAGCATGCTCTACGCTTATTCCGCCATTAAACTAAGACTACCATATGCAAACTTCACTCCAAGTATAGGCTCTTCTATTCCCGCATTGAAAAAACTTGCTGAAGAGAAAAATGTGCCCCATGCGGGAAACGATGGTAAAACTGGGGAAACCCTTGTAAAAACAACATTAGCGCCGATGTTTGCCTATAGAAATTTAGTTGTAGAGGGATGGATGAGCTACAACATCCTCGGCGACTATGATGGAAAAGTTCTATCCGCTAAGGAGAACAAGGAGAGCAAGATCGTGAGCAAGGATAAGGTTCTCGAAAAGGCATTAGGGTATGCTCCCTATAGCATAACGGAAATTGATTTCTTTCCAAGTCTTGTTGACAACAAGACCGCTTTTGATTTTGTCCACTTCAAGGGTTTCTTAGGAAAATTGATGAAGTTTTACTTCATCTGGGATGCGATCGACGCGATAGTTGCGAGTCCTTTAGTCTTGGATCTTGCAAGGCTTTTGCTTTTTGCAAAGAAGAATGAAATTGGTGGAGTAGTGAAGGAGCTTGCTTTCTTTTTCAAGAATCCAATGGATTGCGATGTCGTTAATACACACGAACAGTTTGAAATTCTCAAAAAATGGTTCAATCAACTTGCAAGAGCGTAAGAATATTCTTTGAATTTCTCAATCAGCTTTATTTTCTTCTCAGTATCCGCTAAAGCGTGCTCGAGCACTTCTTCAATTCTTGAAACTGGTATGATCTCGATCTTTCCTTCATGCTCCGCATCAAGTAAAACGTCATCAGAGTTCCCCTTTGGAATTATTACCTTCTTCAAGCCCGCTTGAATTGCTGCTTCGATCTTCTGCGTCACTCCACCTACTGGAAGCACATCTCCGCGCACAGACAAGCTTCCAGTCATAGCAATGGACTGATCAACAGGAATGTTCTCTATTGCAGATATTACTGCGGTTGCAACACTTATACTTGCGGAATCTCCTTCAACTCCTTCATAAGTTCCTACAAACTGTATGTGCACATCGAAATTCGAAGTGTCTTTGCCGATGATCTTCTTTATGATCGCTGAAACGTTCATAACCGCCTCTCTCGCAATTTCTTGCAATCTACCAGTTGCGATCACTTTTCCTTCAGATTTGCTCATCGCAGGAGTGATTTCTGCAATGATTGGCAACACTATTCCAGCACTCTCTCCAATAACAGCGAGACCATTTACTCTGCCAACTTCATACCCTTCTGCTAAGAAGAGTCTGTAGTCTTTTCTTCTCTCGATATACTTGTCCGCAAGTTGCTC
>JANXDV010000075.1 GCA_025058955.1 Archaeoglobaceae archaeon
CGCCATGGTGAGCATCCCAGTCAAGGATCAGGACTTTTCTAATTCCCCTCTTAAATAGCCACTTTACCATCACCGCAATATTGTTGATATAGCAAAATCCCGCTCCAGTATATGGCTTTGCATGGTGCCCAGGTGGGCGAATCATTGCAAATGCGTTGTCAACTTCTCCTTCAAGAACCGCTTTAGCCCCTCTTATTGCTCCACCAGCAGCAAGCAAAGCCTTTTCAAATACGCCGATGGGTATATTTGTGTCCATATCTATTACTCCACCCCTCTTGCTCTCCTCTCTAAGAAAATCGATGTATTCTTTTGTGTGCACTTCGAGAACGTCTTCGATACTCGCTTCAGTTGGTTCAAGGAGTTTAATCTCTGGAGAATCGAATATACCTTCCTCTTTAAGTTGGTCTATTGTATAAGCTAACCTCTCCTTTCTCTCAGGATGAGTTGGAGTTTGTTCATGTTGAAGGTAAATGGGATGGAATACAATTCCTGTCACCATCGGCTTAAGTTCCTGAAAGAATATTAAAATTTTACTAAAGGAAAAATTAGCTCCATTGTGCATTGTAATTTTATTAAGGAATTGATTGAAAATTGCAGAAAGATTTAAATCTCGCTAAAGCCATCAAATAATCTATGGACGAGTTTGATTTTTTGGATGAAGAAGAAGAGGAGATCGTTGAGGGGGAGGATGGTGTTAAGCTTGCAGAAATTTATAAACTGACTATGAAGCTTATTAGATTATTGGAGGATCTGAAAAGCGTCGAATTAAAGGAATCAGCATCTTTAATGCTAATAAGAGAGCTTATTGGTGAGGACAAGGTTCTCTTGGGTCTTGCTTCGAAGATGCTCCAGGATATAAGCCTAAGATCCGACGGAGAAGACTACGTTAGCTAAAGAATTTTTTAATTGCCCTTGCGTTCAGAGATAGAGCACCAAATATTATGTTCAGATGGTAAGTTATAAGTCTCCAGAGTGCTACAAGAGATCCTAAGATGCTCAGATCGACGAAGTTGGAGTAGAGATAAGCCATACTTGTTTCAGCAACACCGCTACTTCCTGGGGTGAGTGGTATAAGAGAGATCACAATTATGATCAACTGGGAAGTGTAGGAGAGTAGAATGCACGGATCTTGGTTGAAGGAGAGTAGGATCAATGAAGGGATCACAAAGCAAGCACTCCACATGAGTGCAGTGATCGTAAAGAGCATAGTTAGGTATAGTGGATCGGAAAGCAATTTTAAAGATCCCTCTCTAAAATTTTTCATTTCAATTTCAAGCCTATCCGCCAGCTTTTGTTTTTTCAAGATCTTATTTGCAAGTTTTGAGAACTTCTGAATGCTATTTTCATCTCTTAGAATTGTGTAGAGAAAATAAATGAAAAATATAAATATTATAATAAAAATAATGGCAACCCTACTTCCAAGTTCAGAAGCGAAACCCGTGAAGATTAGAAATGTTGGAAGAGCGAGGATGAAGAAAAGGGAATCCAAAACTCTTTCGGTTATGACAACAAAGGTGCTTTTTCCTAAAGCCATGCCACTGTCGGAAAGCATTTTAATTCTCAAAGGTTCACCTCCAGCAGAGGACGGAGTAATCGCTGCTAAGAACATGCTGTTTAATGTGATCTCAATCGCTCTTGTATAAGACATTTCAAATTGGAGATGCTTTGAAATTTTTTTGAGTCTAAAAGCCCAAAGAAACCAGAAAAAAGCTTGACAAAGAATTGCTAAAAGAATGAAGGTGAAATTAACTCTTAAGATAATTTCCCAGGTTAAACTCGTTTCGGTGATCTTAAAAATTAGGATCGTCGTGATCAGGCTTATTAAGATCCCGAGGAGAGCGGATCTTAGAGCACTCAAACTCAACCCCTTCTCGAAGTATTTCAAAGGTTTATAAGCTTATGGCACCCTTCCCGAAATGATCACGACAAGTTTACTCCAGAATCTATATGGTCCTATTTCCACATATTCAATCTCTTTTAGACCGGCTTTTTTAAACCACTCTATGCATTGTTCTGTTGATGGAAATAGCATTAATTTTTCTGCGATTTTTCTTATTAAAAGATTTTTAGGTTTTCTTGGTGCAAGAATCACAACTTTTCCACCACTCTTTGTAACCCTAACCATTTCAGAGATCCCTTTTATAGGGTTTGGCCAATACTCTATGCTTCCAGCAGAAATTGCAGAGTCAAAGCTTTTATCTTTGAATGGTAGATTTTCAGAATCTCCAAGGAAGAAATTTGCTTTCAATTTTCTCTTTGCTCTCTTAATCTGCTCCAAAGTTAGATCAACACAAAAAATTCTTTCAGGTTGGACTTTTTTTGCAATCTCAAGTGTTGTAAATCCAGTGCCACTTCCAACTTCTAAAACGAGATCTTTTTCATCGAGCTCCGCAAAATCGACAACTTTTCTTCTCATCTCTTCAGAATAAAAAATCGGATTGACGTAGTCGTAGATTTTTGAAAAATATCTGTAAAAGCTCTGAGCCCGATCTTTATGATCAAGTAGAGCCATCTATTTGATGATCTCTTCAAGTGGAACTTTTCCGTGTTTCACAACTTTTAGGTTGATCTGCAAAACATCTTTTGAAATTACTCTGCCTCTAACGATCTTTCTCTTCCTAAAACCGGGCTCTTTAGGCTTGAAGCCAATACCACCTGACAATAGGATCTTTTTTCTTCCCGCTCCCGGAATGTCTGGGCGCATTGGAAAACCATCTTTATCTGATCCACCAGTTATTTCAAGTTCGTAGTCAGGTGGAAGATCGAGAATAGTTCCGCTTATTTTTTCTCCGATCTGTTTTCCTACAAGCCTGTTAGCATTTGCTCCGCTGACTGTTTTCTGATAAGCCTTGCCAGTTTTTGGATCTGAGACGACGACTTTGAACTCCATACCCCTGCCTTTTTCGAAATGTTTATAAGCATTGCTAATCCGCTGGCAGTATGGTGAAGCTTGAGAAGATGTTATTTCCAACGGATTTCTCTCCATACAGCATGATTGTAACGGAATTTTTGGAAGATCTTAAAAATGCAGGAGTTAAAGAGATTGGCATTCTCTTCATTGTTAATACTGCGAGGCTTAGCTCTGTTAGTGGCGGCTTCGATCTCGGAAGATATGTAGAGCTCGAGGAAAAGAGAGCGGAAGAAGAGCTACCAAAAATTTTAGAAAGGATTGAAAAAGCCGGAATGAAGGCAAAGGTGGTCAAACCATTCCCTTCAGGAGATCCCGTGAACGAAATTGTTAAATCCTCAAAATCCTATGACTTTATCTCAATTGGTGCAAGAGGGAGAGGCATATTCAAGGAAATTTTACTTGGGAGCGTTTCTGAAGGGGTTTTGAGGAGATCTGATATACCAGTTTATGTTTTTAAATCAAGAACTGAGATTTTAGAAAGTGGTGTAAAGTGTTACAAGCCTTGTGAAGACTTATTTGCAAGAATTCTTGTAGCTTATGATTTTTCAAAACATTCTCAGAAATGCTTGGAATATGCTACAGAAATAGCAAAGAGAACACGTGGAGAGATGATCTTGCTATATGTAGAAGAAGATGGAAAAGACAAAAAGGATAACTTAAAAGCGGTTGCAGAAGATTTGAGAGCTAAGGGTATCAGTGTAATTGACATAAAGGCTTCTGGATCTCCAGTAAAAGTGATATTATCAAAACAAGCGGAGATGAAGGCAACAACAGTATTCTTAGGCTCTCGTGGCTTAAGCTTGCCAAGGTCATTAATAGGCGGTAGCGTTTCCGATCCAGTGGTAAGAGCGGTAGAAGTTCCAGTATTTGTTTCAAAGGGTCCGAAGGAATGAGGCTCAAAGGCAGAGCTTGGAAATTTGGAGATGATATTTCCACCGATCACATAACCCCAGGGAGATACTACCATCTAAGAAGCAACATCTCAGAGCTTGCTAAGCATATAATGGAGGACGCGGATCCAGATTTCATGAGAAAATTCAAACCAGGAGACTTCATTGTAGCGGGCAAGAACTTTGGGATGGGTAGTAGCAGAGAGCACGCTCCATTGGCTTTAAAGACCGCTGGCGTTAGTGTGGTAATCGCAAAATCTTTTGCGAGGATCTTTTACAGGAATGCAATAAACATCGGATTACCATTGCTGATAGCTCCAACCGATGAAATTGAGAATGGAGAAGAAATGGAGATCGATTTGTCCAAGGGTATAATCTACACAAAGAGGGGAGAAATTAGGGCAAAGAGTTTACCAGAAATCATGATAAAGATCTTGAATGAGGGAGGACTTGTAAATTACATAAAGAAACACGGAGATTTGGAAATTTAATTTCATAAGAATATTTTTATGAGATCATATGAGCAATTTATGGCAAAGTTTTTTTAACTATTTAAATACTACAAATATGAAAAGAAGCGCACAAATATTTTTTCAATTTTTCAAAGCTCACCGCTTCAAAGAGGAATTTCAGAGAGATCTAGATCTAAATATTGCATGCAAAAAATGTGAATGGCGGAGGAAATGCGATGTTTGAAGTTATACTCAAAGTCATATGGATCTTACTTCCCGCTTATACTCCAAACAATTTTGCGGTTCTTCTTGGCGGATTAAAGCCAATGGATTTTGGAAAATATTTTATTGACGGCAGAAGGATTTTAGGGGATGGAAAAACGATCTCAGGCTTTTTTGGTGGTATTCTTGGAGGAATTTTTATTGCAAATGTTCAGAGAGTTTTAGAAATTTATTTTAAAGTTAATATTTTTGCTTCTTTACCATACAACGAATTCTTCTATCTCGTTCTGGCTTTTACCTTTGGCTCCATGATCGGGGACTCTGCAGGAAGCTTTTTTAAGCGAAGATTGGGCTTTGAAAGGGGAAAAAGTTTTCCAATCCTCGATCAGCTTACCTTCCTTCTGTTTGCCCTTGCATTTGCGAGCTTGACTAAAGCATTTTGGGAACTCTTTGGTTTTCTTGAGATCGCTTTGGCTCTCTTAATAACCCCTATACTACACTTAGCAATAAATCTTTTAGCTTATAAGATGAAATTAAA
>JANXDV010000076.1 GCA_025058955.1 Archaeoglobaceae archaeon
AGTCTTTGCAAACGAGAATGGTTGCTTTGTTGCGGATGCGAGAATTGTTAAAGGCAAGAGAAAGAGTTTCGATTACAAAAGCAGAGACATAAGCTTCTTTTTCACTCCGAGAAGCGTTGCAGTTGTCGGCGCTTCAAGAACTCCTGGAAAGCCTGGGAATAATATTGTTTGGAATTTGAAAAGTCTTGGATTTCCAGGAAAGATCTTCCCTGTAAACGTTTCTGCGGACGAAATTCATGGTTATAAATGCTACAAAAGCGTTAAAGAGATCCCTGAAGAAATAGATCTCGCTATAATTGCTGTCCCATCAAAAAATGCGGTCGAAGTAGTCGAAGAATGTGCAGAAAAAGGTGCTAAAGGGCTTATAGTGATAAGCGGTGGTTTTGCTGAAGGTTGGGAGAAAGGAAAGGAGCTTGAAGAGGAGATAGTAAGAATTGCGAGGAGAAGAGGAATGATGATCATAGGTCCAAATACGATGGGGGTGCTCGATCCAAGGACAAGCTTCACTTCTTTCTTCTCTCCTTTCATTTCGATGGTAACCCTAAAGCCTGGAAATATAAGCGTCATAGCTCAGAGTGGAGCATTTGCAAATTTCATGATCATCTCTCTTCATCATGTGGGCATTAGCAAGTCAATAGCTATTGGAAACAAAGCGGATGTTAACGAAATCGATGCTCTGGAGTTTTTGCTGAGGGATGAAAATACAAAAGTGATCGCAATGTATCTCGAGGGTTTTGTTAATGGTAGGAGACTTTTTGAGATTCTGAAAGGGGCGAGAAAGCCAGTTGTGATCTTGAAATCTGGAAGAACAGAAGCTGGGAAGAGAAGCGCTTTAAGTCATACCGCTTCGATCTCAACAGGTGATGAGCTTTTCGACTCGATCTGCAGGCAAGCGGGAGCTTTAAAGGTTAGCGATTATGAGGAGTTAGCTGATACAGTAAAAGCTATTTCATTGTCCTTTATTCCAAAAGGGGACAGAATTGGAGTGATTCAACCTTCTGGAGCTGAATGCGTAATCTCAGCGGATGCAATTGAAGAAGCGAATTTGAAACTTGCGAAGTTCTCGGAGGAGACACTCGAGAAACTATATGAGCTGGCACCAGAATGGCATACGATCAACAACCCGATCGATCTCTATCCTCTCCTTGAAAAATCTGGTGATGAGGTAATTTTTGATGTGATAAAAGCTCTTTGTAAGGATGAGAAAGTTGATGCGATCATTTCAGGGTTATTCATCCCGAGCATATTTGGCATGGAGCTAAATCTACGATGGATAAAAGAATACAGGAAACCAGTTCTGTTTACATTAAAGGACGATCTTATACCAGTCAAGGAAATTAGATTGAAGATCGAAGAAGAGTTTCCAGTTTATCCAACGCCAGAAAGAGCGGTTAGAGCAATTAAGAACATGCTTAGATTCCACCATTTGTCTGACAAGGCTTAAATTCAAAATTTTTGGTTTGGGATACCAAAAACCTTAATAATGAATTTGAAAGACATAATGCATGGAGTGGTATTGGATAGGCATAGTAATTGTATTGTTGATCTTCTTGGCTTCAGCGATAAGAATTGTAAAGGAATACGAAAGGGGCGTGATCTTTAGGCTTGGAAGACTCATTGGTGCCAAAGGACCGGGGCTATTCTTCATAATCCCCATTCTGGATAAAATGGTGATCGTAGATCTGAGAACAGTAACCTATGACGTCCCCGCTCAAGAAGTGGTTACGAAGGATAACGTTACTGTGAAAGTGAATGCGGTTGTTTACTATAGAGTAATTGATCCTGCTAAGGCGGTTACAGAAGTCTTCAATTACATGTATGCAACCGCACAGATCGCACAAACGACATTGAGAAGCATAATTGGTCAAGCGGAGCTTGATGAAGTCCTTTCAGAAAGGGAAAAGTTGAATATAAAATTACAGCAGATCATTGACGAAGCGACAAATCCTTGGGGGATTAAGGTTACCGCAGTTGAGATCAAAGATGTCGAATTGCCAGAAGAGATGCGTAGAGTTATGGCAATGCAAGCAGAAGCGGAGAGGGAGAGAAGATCTAAGATCATAAGGGCGGAAGGAGAGTATCAGGCTTCAATGAGGCTAAAGGAGGCTGCAGATGTTTTAGCTCAGAGCGAAGGAGCTTTGTTCCTTAGATATCTGCAAACCCTTAGCGATGTCGCAGCGGAGAAGAATACAACAATAGTAGTCCCCATCCCAGTGGAATTTTTGAGACTATACAAAAAGTAGATAATCCCCTCATTTTTTAATATGGATCTCGTAATCTGTCCCTCTTCGCCGTTTTTGGGTAAAAGGATTTCAGATTTTCTGGGTATAAAAATTGCAAATGTTCAATACAAAAAATTTCCTGATGGGGAGTTCTATGTCAGGGTTGAGAGTGAAGAGGATAAGCACGTGCTTGTTGGCAGTTTGATCTCTGCTAAAGACATAGTTTTAATGAATTTGCTTTTTGATGCCTTAAAGGGAGAGATTGTAGCGGTAATACCTTATATGGGTTATGCAAGGCAAGATCGAGAATTTCTTAAAGGAGAAGCGGTAAGCATAAGAGCGATTGCCAAGATGATCGAAGATCGAGTTGAAAAAGTGTTGACTGTGAACATCCACAGCAATAAAGCGAAGGAGAAATTCAAAAAACTTGTTGACCTGGACGCAATGCCTTTAATCGGAGAGAATTTTAAAGGAAGAGATCTTGTTATGATCTCTCCAGACAAAGGTTCCGCGGAGAGAGTAAAAGTGGCTGCTAAGATTGCGAATTGCGATTGGGATTGGTTAGAAAAGAAGAGGATTGATGCTCAGACTGTAGAGATCGCACCAAAGAATTTGGATGTAGAAGGTAAGAACGTTTTGATTTTAGACGACATAATCTCGACTGGTGGAACTGTTGTCGAAGCTACGAAAAAGCTATACGAGCTTGGAGCTAAGAGAGTCGAGACCGCATGCGTTCACGCAGTCCTCGCGGATTTTGCAGTAATAAAGCTGTTCTCATCAGGCATTGCAGAAATCACAGCCACGGATACCATTGAAAGAATTTTTTCGAAGATCAGCGTTGCAAGGATTTTAACTGAAGAGGTCAAAAAGATCGTTTTTTAAAACTTTAATATCTTTAGAAATTCATTCCACTCCTCTTTTCTCCATTTAAGCTCGTTTATTGGCACTATATATCTCTCCTCTCTAACAACTCCAAGATAAGGTAGCTCGGTTCCTTCCTTAACTGTTTCGTAATCTATGGTTCGGAAATAACCACATATAAAGCCTTTAAGTTCTGTTTGAATTTCTCCACACTTAAATTCACGAATTCTCGATCTTATACGTTCAAGGTATTCTGTAAAAGTCTCGTCGTTTGATGGTATTTTTTCTTTAGCAAAATCTAAAAGTCTCTTGAATCCACAAACTTCGATAAAGAACTGTAAGATTGGTTGTTGTGGGATGCTACACTTCACCATTATTCCATAATCGTAGCCTTTGTCCGCCTCAGCCCACATTCCTGCGAGTGTTGGCGAAGTTTTTATACTAACCAAATCTGAAGCATTAAGAATGTCATTTCTGAAAGTTTCAATGTCAGTCGAAATAGCCCAGTCTAAATCAACTCTCACTTTGAAGTTACTTTCTAAAAACTTTTTCAGGAATATTTCGTCGAGTTTTCCAACGAATTGATCCACCAATATCGACTCAAAAGTCCTTCTTCTTTCTCTAAAGCCTTTTTGGGTTATTGTTGCCTTAGTTCCACCACTAAACATCTGATACGTCATTTCTATACAGAATAGGAGTAATCTGATAACTTCAACGTCATCAAGCTTTAAGAGGAGAGTATTCGGTATTAATTTTTCGTATACCCAATTTTCAAGATGGTTGGTATTAATTTTAAAACTTCTACCTTCTTTTTCTAAAGTTTCAAAATCGTTGCTTCTGCATGCAGAAAGCATTAAGTCTCCAAGCTCTTCTTCGCTAAAAGAAATTCCGTAATTTTCTAAGATATAAATTCTAAATGAATTAATATAATCTGAGAGAGCTTTTTTGAATTTATTCGGACTTTTAAGCTCGTTTTTAGAGATTCTCATCATTTCGACCTCTTTAGAACAACTAAGTGTTCTGTTTCCATTCTTCTATCTTCTATTCCTGAAGCGGGATTAACATCTGACTCAAACATCACCCTCGTTACTATTTGATCTATATAGGTCACATCATGTCTCCATCCATACTCCTGAAGATGTTCAATAATTATTTCATCGATTGGAATTCTCATAGCTCTGACTTTTGCTTGTCCAACGAAGATGCACATTCTTTCATTTATTTTCTCACCAAGTCTTTCAAATGCTCCAAGAATTGCATTAAAGTATCGATCGTATAATTTTAACAGATGTTCCTCTTTTATTTTATCTCGGAATTTGTAAAATGTCGGAGATAGAATTTCTATTTTTCCAACGTCGCGATAGGGAATTTCTTTCCTACTCAACTCACGAATTGCCTTCTCATCAAACCCGAGCCAAAAAAGTTCAAGTTTTGTTGATCTTATATACTCCTGGGCTTGCAGATATGGAGGAGAGGTAATCAGAACATCCGCATCATCTTCAAGTTTCTCTTCAAGCGTATCTATACCCGCTCGAATTATAAATTTCACGTCTTTTGGTTTCATTCTATTGTATTCTACGATCTTCTTTAGCAATACTCTTATTTCTTCTTCAAGCATTCTATAAAATTTCTCTTTCCAGTTGCTCTTTAAAAGTTCTGAAACTTTTTTTTTCGAGTATTTTGATTTATAGAGCTTATGGACTTTCTCGTCCGCATAGGAAAAGTATTTTGTTACTTTCATCAAAGGAACGAGCAAGGCATATTTCCGATCAGTTTCAACGCTATGAGCATATCCCCAACTCTTAGATAGCACTTCTAAAAACTCCTTTGGGAACCAATATTCTAAATTTGACCATTTTGGTAAGAACTCTTCAGAAGATTTTTTAATTTCCGAGATGAGAT
>JANXDV010000077.1 GCA_025058955.1 Archaeoglobaceae archaeon
TATCAAATAATTAAAACGCTTAGAAGCGATTAAAAAATGAATTTAAAGAAAAATAAAAATCCGCATCCTTAAGATTTTCAAGAATTATACTAAAGCTTCATCATATACACTCCAGAGTAATAAGCTATCAAAAAGCTCTAAGATTTTTATAGAACAATTTCTTGGCTGGAATGATTTTTATTCGAAATTTTTTGTATTCGATAAGCATTGATAGAAAGCTATAAGCTTATATGCTCACTGCATCCCTTTTTAAACTCACCCTCAATTTTTAGGGATGCAGTTGGTGTTACTGAAAGAAGAGCGAAAAGCTTATATTTTTGTAGTTTAGAAAATTTTTAAGTAGGTAACAATCGAAGAACCCTGAAAACGGGTATTGAAAGGGCTTAAGAAAATTAAAGAGTGGCGATAAAATAAAAAGGCGGAAGATATACACTCCGATCTCGGAAGAAAAATCGAAGAGGGTTGGAAATTATCATTTGGATAGTCTCCCTTTTCTTAGGACCAGCACAAAGGCAACTCCAACTCCGAACATTAATATAAAGTCTTCAAATAAAACTTTTCTCTCCTTTGGTTTCAGTATTGGGCTCTTTTTGCTCAAAATTTCCGAAGTTAGGTTATTTTCAAAATCATAATTCATAGATAAAAGTGTATAGTTTTCTAAGGGGCTTATGATCCGCTCATACTCTTCTTCCAGTTCGTAGATCCCAGAAGTTTCAGTCTCAAATTCTAAACTCGAATTCAAAAGCTTCTCAATCTCATTGATCTCCTCTAAGGGTAGAGGATCTACGACCAAATATGCTTTATAACAAATGGGTTTTATAGGAGAGCCATTTTCAGAGTCGAGTCTATTCACAACTACGCCTATCTCCGTAAAACCCTCTTCCAAGGCTTTTAGTGTGATCGTTGCAAGTTCAACTCTATTTGCCCCTTTATTAATTTCCCCTTTAAGATCTATTGCATTTAGTTTAGCATAATCGTTGGAAATTACTTTATACGTCTCATAAGCCCATTCGGGAAAATAAATGTTGTTAATTTTAGCTACAGAAGCATTGGAGACGTTTAGTATAAGCTCGTAGGCACTAAGCCCATTTTCAGCGGAACTTAGAACGATCTTGTAGCTCACAATGTCACCTTCATCCACTTTCTGGTCGGTTGGTTCAAAGAACAATATACTCTTTGGCTTAGATTTTGGAATCTTCATGATCTTAATCTCTTTCACTACGAGAAGATCGTCATTTGCGTGGTAGTTTTTAGCCAAATAGTCCTTAGGATCGAGATCATAGTGGAGAAGTCCGAAAATTCTTAGATCCATCCCCTTTAATGTTAGACAGGTGTCCCGAATGTAGAGCTTGTAATCTCCCTCGCTCAATCCAGCGGTTTCAAAGGTTACGTTCGCAGATCCATACTTATCTAACTCAACGAGCTTTACTGATTTGTAGTTCTCTCCAACGAGAGTTAAAATGATTCCTCTGTAACCATCTCCATTGAATGTATCGTTTCTCCTGTTCGTTGAGATCTCCACAAGAATTGGTTCTCCCGCTATAACTTCTTCAGAAACTCTCACTGAAAGTCTTGGTTTTACAACTTCAAGCGTCGCCATTCTGCTCTCATAGAGCTTACCACCAAACTTCATTCTCACCTCTATTGCATACGTTCCAGGCTTCAGAGCATAATCAATGTCTCTTGTAGCATCATATTTTTCTCTGAGATTCAGAAAAAGCTCTGTAACATTTTTATTTGGCTTAAAATCCTCCTTAGATTCAAATCTAAAGTTCAAACCAACGAATTTAAACGAAAGAGAAGTTTTATTCTCATCAGGCGTTTCAACTTTCACGATAACCTTACTTCTTCCCTGATACGGCACTTCGAGAGACTCAATGCTAAGGATCTTTGGCTTCACAACCTTAAATTGCTCAAAAAATTCTGAGGTGGTAGAATTCTCGATCACATTCACCTTTACAAGGTAAGTCCCACTCTCCCAATCTTCTGGAATTTGAAAATTCCATGTTTTGTTGAGTTTCTCAATTTTTTCTCCGTTAGAGTTGTAAAGCCATTCGCCGTTGTTAGAACCCTTGATCAGGATTTCAATTTGACTTGGAATACTACAGGAAACGTGAACATCAATTCGGATCGTATCTCCAGTTGCAACAAGATCCTTTTCGAGCGTTATGTATACCTCAGTCTTTCCAGAAACGGGAATTATGAGGAGAAGAATGAATATGCTCAGGATCTTGAATTTCATGACCTCGCTCAGAGTATTTATTTTTAAGCTCTTCTTTTGAAATTGAAATTTCTCAGGTAGAATTTTAAATCTTTGAGGAAATTGACTCTATGTCGGGTATTTCTATTGAGAAAGAAGAAAAAGTCCTAGTCGTTAAGCTAAACAGACCAGAAAAGAGGAATGCAATCAATTTAGAGATGGCTGAAAAGCTTGAGAAGGTTTGGAAAGACTTTGAAAAGGATGAAAGTCTTTTTGTAGGAGTAATAACAGGGGAGGGGGAAAATTTCTGTGCGGGTGCGGATTTAGGCGATCTGAAGAACTTGATGAATAGAGCTAAAAAGCCAGAAGGACCACTTGGATTTACAAGGATGCTGTTATCAAAACCCGTGATCGCAGCGATTTCCGGCTATTGCGTTGCAGGTGGTTTGGAAATAGCTCTTTGGGCAGATTTCAGGATTGCTGATGAAACTGCTAAGTTTGGTTTTCTTCAAAGGCGTTTCGGAGTTCCTTTAATAAATGGTGGGACACAGAGACTGCCTAAGGTAGTTGGTTTAGGAAACGCCCTCTATTTGATGATCACTGGAAAACTAATCTCGTCACAAGAAGCTCTGAGAATTGGTCTTGTGAACGAAGTGGTAGAAAAAGGAAGGGCTCTTGAAAGATCTCTTGAAATAGCGAGACTTATTGCTGAATATCCACAAGAAACACTTCGAAATGATAGAAAGAGTCTGTTTGCAGGTTTGGGGGAGCCATTAAAGAAGGGATTCGAAATCGAGATGGAGATCGGAATGGATTCTCTAAGAAATGAAGAGATTTACAAAAAGGCGGAGAAATTTGTAAGAAATGGTAAAGGTAGGCACGGAAAAATGTAAGAAATTTTGATTTTTAAGCAAGATTTAAAAAATTTTTTATACCGTGGGCTAAGGAAAAGGGCATGCTCGTTGAAGTGAGATTTCATGGAAGGGGCGGACAAGGAGTGGTCACTGCAGCAGATTTCTTGGCGGTAGCAGGGTTTAAGGAAGGATATTATACGCTATCTTTCCCAACATTTGGAGCTGAAAAAAGGGGGACTCCAGTGGCATCTTTTTTGAGGATCTCTGATGAGCAGATCGTTGTAAGGGATGAAGTTTATAATCCTGATTATGTTGTCGTGCTTGATCCAAGTGTTTTTGAAGCGGTAAATGTTGTTGCGGGTTTAAAAAATAATGGTATGGTCATCGCAAATTATCCGAAAGGTTCTGAAGACTTAAAAAGAGAATTGAAAATAGAAAATAAAGTTTTTACAATAAATGCCACGAAGTTTTCAATGAAGATCCTTGGAAGACCTATAACCAATACCACGATGGTAGGAGCATTTGTTGGTGCTACAGATATTTTAAAGCTTAAAACTTTAAAAGATACAGTGGAGGAGCTATTTGAGCCCCCTCTTGCAGAAAAGAACAAGCTTCTAATCGAAGAAGCATACAAATACATGAAGGAGGTGTGCAGATGAAGCTAAGGATCAACTTGGGGGCAATTTCAGAGCCATTGCAATCTGAAAAGTTAAAAACAGGCGATTGGGGGACTGAATGGGCTTTTGTTGACAAGGAAAAATGCACCGCTTGCAAGGTATGTGAGCAATTCTGCCCAGATGGATGCATAGAGGTTAAAGAATTTGGAAATGAGAAATTTGCAGTCGTAGACTATAACTTCTGCAAGGGTTGCGGAGTTTGTGCCTCTGTTTGCCCACAGGAAGCGATAAGGATGGAGATAAAGGAACTTTTCAAGCTCGAGGTATGTTGAGGTGGTAAAGATGAAGAAAGTCGTTAGAGGTTTTTATTCAATCGCATACGCTGTGAAGCTCTGTAGACCAAATGTTGTTTGCGCTTATCCGATAACTCCACAAACCCAGATCGTGGAAAATCTTGCAGAAATGCATGCAAATGGTGAACTTGGAAATTGTAGATATATAACTGCGGAATCCGAATTTTCTGCAGCGAGCATTCTTGTTGGCGCATCCGCCACGGGAGCAAGGACTTTTACAGCAACCTGTAGCCAAGGGCTAATTCTGATGAGCGAAGTTCTCTTCAACGCTGCTGGCATGAGATTGCCGATCCTCATTGTTAATACCAATCGCGCCCTTTCCGCTCCTTTGAGCATTTGGAACGATCTTCAAGACAGTATGGCTTTGAGAGATGCGGGAATAATCCAAGTTTATGTTGAGAACAATCAAGAAGCCCATGACTTAATTCCTCAAGCATACAAGATCGCTGAAGACCGAAGAGTTCTTTTACCTTTCATGCTCTGTATGGATGGCTTTAAGCTTACACACGCTTATGAACCAGTAGATCTACTTGAACAGAGTTTAGTTGATAGCTTTTTGCCACCTTATAAACCAGCATCCTATCTAACCACCAAAAAACCACTCGCTTTTGGTTGCTACGCTCCACCACATGTATACATGGAGTTCAGGGTTGCAATGCAGAATGCAATGGAGAGAGCTAAAGGGGTGATGGAGGAAGTCTTTAGAGAATGGGCGGAGATCTCTGGAAGGGACTGGGGAGGACATTTGGAAGTTTTAAACCCGGATGCAAAGTTCTTCGTAATTTCAATGGGCTCCATAGTGGGACTGCTAAGAAAAGTAGTCGAAGATCTACGAAGGCAAGGCATCAATGTGGGTCTGATAAAGCTGAGAACCTTCAGACCTTTCCCAGTAGAGGAGCTTAGAAAAGTGCTCAGCAATGCGGAGAAAGTTATAGTGCTCGATCGCTCT
>JANXDV010000078.1 GCA_025058955.1 Archaeoglobaceae archaeon
TTCTCTCAGCCTCGAATGCACCCCAAGAGCTTGAAATTCTAAAGCCAAAGCGGTGGATCAAAGTGGATTTATCTTTCTTAAACTCATTTCAGCAGATCTGTCAAGCTCTCGAAGGGCAAATTCATTTCAAGAAGTTTTTTCTTTGCTCTTGCAAGATCTTGTGGCTTGTATACTCTGTTTTGGGCTTTTCCAATCATTGCTTCGATCTCGAGATCAGTTAGGAAATTTTTCAAATACTCTAAAATTTCTCCCTTAGCTATCAACTTTACATCTTCTTTCTTTATAAATTTTGTTGAATTAAAAACATATGCGTGGTTCTTCCAGCATTTTTCGCACTCTGAGATCAAGATTCTCATTTCTTCTAAGTTGAGCCAGAACTTCTGAAGCATTGATCCACCGCAGTCACAAAAACCTCCAAAGATTCTTTCCTTGATGTCTTCGACACTATAAGCTATGTTGTCAATGACTACTCTTTTAATCTGCTCGATCAAGTGGATCATACGGGAACTACTTTCTTAAGCTCAGGGATCTTGCTACGCAAAACTCTCTCAACAAAGGCGGTGAGAGTGATCATGGACATTGGACAAGTTCCACAAGCTCCGAGAAGACGAACTTTAACAACTCCTTCCTTTTCATTCACATCAACAACCTCTATGCTTCCCCCTTCCGCCATTAGCATTGGCTTTATATCCTTCTCGACAACCTCTATAACCTTCTGTCTTGAAACCATATCTCGCTTTAGGATTGAGAAATAATAACTTTTTGCTTCCCCAGATACCATTCCCATACCTTTTTAAGCGCATTCAATAAGGTTTTATATTTCTCTTCTCCTTCGATTTCCCTCCAAGATCTGAGCTGTAGGCATTTTGCGACCAACACTTGTTCTTCTCTTTCTTCAAGCGGGATTTTTTCTTTATTCAAGTAATAAAATCTCACAAGAGGTCTTGCGATGTCCGAGATGTATTCATAGAAGCCCAAACCCTCGAAGTATTTTGCAATCCTCTCCATTT
Organism: Archaeoglobaceae archaeon; assembly: GCA_025058955.1. Lineage (GTDB taxonomy): Archaea > Halobacteriota > Archaeoglobi > Archaeoglobales > Archaeoglobaceae > WYZ-LMO2. The sequence continues at coordinate 1,011 of JANXDV010000078.1, forward strand.
CCAGTTCTCTAAACCTTGGTGGAACACATTCAACGTTTCCTTTCAACGATTTTAGAATGAGAATTGCAGTTTCGGTTTCAAGATCGCTGAGCTCATCGCTCAAATACTCAACAAACCTGCGAATGAATTCGATGTTCATCTTCTCAACACTCTCATCAACTCCTATCGATTTGACAACGATGATCGTATACTCCCCACTAACTTCATTTCTCTGCGGAGTCATGTGGATTGGAGAGAAACCATTTCTAAGCCAAAATCTGATCAATTCGTTAGAAACTCCAAAACCTGAACCAATCCAATCTAATTTGCTCGATTCTGCCCACTCTAAGACCTTTCTCAATGCAAAACTTCCGATTCCCATTTCCATCGCATTTGGATGAACCGCAATTCTCACGATCCTAACACCTCTTTTTCTTGAAAAATCATAGTTCCAGAAGTGCTTCAAAACCAGATCTGGTATTATTTGCCCCCTCGGTTTGTAACCTCTTCTAATCTTCTCAATCAGCTCATCGTTCATTCCACCCTCGATCGCAAGATGAAGCGAACAAACAACTTTTCCATTCACTTTAACAACAGCGGGAACATGGTTAGGTGTGTCAAGCAAGACAGCAAGATCTGAAGGGCGATTGCGATAGTGTGCAAGAACGTAGATTCCGAAAAATTCTCTAAGAAGTTTTTCATTTCTGAGCAGATCCTCCTTGTCCAAAACTTCAAATTCGAGCTCAAACCTTCTTATCTTCTCAAGATCTTCCTCAAAGATCTCAGCGGGCTGAGCATTGAGCAAGAGAGCATCATAAAGCCAACTCTCGATCGGATCTCCACTGCCATATCTTATCGGCTCAGACATGTGGATCTTTTCGACCTCAATGCTCTGATCTTCTTCAAGCTTTCTGAGAAATCTGACATTAAAGCTCCTTCCAGTGCCTTCGTAGCCATGGATCGTGGTTGAGAAGATCACATGTCTGACATTTTCGATGATCTTGAAAAGCACTGGCACCTCGATTCCAGCGGATTCGTCAACGATTATAATGTCTGCAAACTCCTTCTCATCCAAAGCTCTTCTTGGGATTGCATACTCTATGCGAGCGTATTTGCTGTTCAGAACTGTTATTAGCTCATCCGTTTGCTTTACATAGAAATCCTTCATCCCCTGTCTTTTCATAGCCTTTATTAGAAATCTGAAATAATTTTGAACCGCATGCGGAGTTGGGGCAACTACAAGAACTCTAATTGGTCTTTTCAGCAGTCTTTCAAGCCTTGAAACTAAAGCGGGAGTTGCAATTCCAAGAACTGCAGTCTTTCCTCTGCCACGATCCGCGGTGATCACAACCGCCTTTCGATCTTTTTCTCTCTCAAAAAATCTCTCAAAGAGCTGAAGAACTCTAACCTGATCTTGAGTTGCGCATAATTTGTAAAGCTTTTTCTTAATTTTAGTGTTCTCCGGAAGGATTATCTCCTCTCTTGAGTCACCTTTTGGGGTAAATTCGAATCTTTTGACGATTTCACCTTTGTCAAGATCAAAAATGATCACACCTTCCGCTTTCAAAGTTCTTTCCAAAAATCTACGATAAAATCGTCCAACAATGTCATCAATACTAAAAGGCTCGCTTACAAGTTCCTCATGCCATTTACTTTTGAGATTTTCCCACTTCTGAAGTGGAGGTGAGATCGCTATTATTATCCCCCCTTCTTCAACCGTCTCAACAACTATTCCAAGATCGTTTGGATGAAATCCTTCACTTAGATCCATAATTAATGAAGAAAAAGTCATTCCAAGGATTTCAAGGGAGTTTTTCCAGTGAATTATATTGCCATTGAACCTCTCCTTAGCAATTTCAAGGAATGCTTCTCTTCCAACAACAAGCAAGTTATCTTTTTCGATTTTTTTTCTGTGCTCAGAATAAATTTTCTCTGAGACTTCAACAGCCTTTTCAAGGCTATTCGAGCAAATGATCACCATAAATCTGTGCCTATTCTCAACCGCAATTTTGCCAGCATTTGCTATTTCCTGAAAAAGTTCTTTCATCGTAGGTCTTTCGACTAAAGTAATAAAATCATTTCGTCAAAGTCAGATCTGTAAGCTTCTCCACAACCTTTCAAAAGCTTTTTTCTTTTCAAAGCTCTCGAGATCGGTTTGTTTTAATACTTCTTTCATGAAATCTATGATCTGATCGTAAACATCCCTTCGCACTGGAAACGGCACACCATCTTTCCCCCCAACTGCAAAGCAGTATTTTGCGGGATCTTGTTTGTCGTATTCAGCGTTGTAGATTAGATCTGAAATCAAGGCAAGAGCTCTTATCGTTTCCCTTCCTATGCCTCTAACAAGCAGTAAGTCCTCAAATCTTTCAGGTTGTAGCTCATAAGCTTTTTCCACAGCTTTCCAATCGATTTTTCTCGGAACCATTAACTTTTCACCAAATTTCACTACTGAAAAAAGCTTTGCATAGTCTTCTTTGAATTTCCGATCCCTGATTATGTCAATGCTCGTCTTTACCGCTTCTCTACTTCTGCCTGAGAGCATGTTAACAACTTCTTTCTCAATTCTATCACTTATAATCCCACTGTGGACATCTTCAAGCTTTGGAATGTTCTCATAGATACTCCAATGGTATCTTCTGGCAAGCTTTTCCTCAACATTCATCCCCTGCTGAATTACTGTGAAATACTTGGGTGTGAAGAAGATCGCATGATGGTAAAGGGTGTAGCCATCGATCAATGCGCAATTGTCCGCCTTTGCAGAGATTCTACTGAAATTTATTAGCTTCTCAGCATCAACATTGAGCTCAGAAGCAAATTTTCTTATTTCTTCAGGAGTTTTGAGTGCATTCGCTCCTTTTCCACCAGCAACTCTGATCTCGAAATCTGGTTTGTTTAGAACCGATTTAAGCACTCCCGTGAGCACTGTTGTTGTTCCACTTGAATTCCAGTCAAATCCAAGAACATTGGAGAAGGATTGAAAGAAGATCGGATCAGATATTCTTCTTAAAAACTCAATTTCGCCATATTCAAGAACGATAACTTTTACAATTTGCTCCGCAAGACTCTTCATCCTTTTCAAAAGCCAATATGGCGCTTTGCCTTGATGCAAAGGCAAATAAATTTCGCTCATATGTCTACAACCACAAAAGCTTTTAGATTATCCCCCTCTCTTCTTATTCCAAACTTGTGCATCGTAATTGCTTTAGGCTCAACCTTCACAGCGGATCTGTCAAACTTACCACCTTCAATTTCTCCAATTGCTTTTTTGTTCTCGATCTTCACCTTAACTTTCTTTCCAGCAAAGAATTGCGTCTCAAAAAGGAAAAGGAGCTCATTAAGCCAACGATATAGCAAGAGATCATCTTCATCCGCTTCAACTTCAATAATTCTTTTTTCTGAGCTTTTAAGTTTTTTTGAATCTACAAAAGCTTCGTAAAAAGCTAATGCGGAGTTTTCGAGCAATTCTTCCAAATTGTTTCCATAAGCTTCGAATGCTATGTCCGCGGTGTGATCGATGAACTTGTATCGCATAAAGACATTTCTTTGCAAAAAATTTCTGTTTTTCGGTGTGCAGATGAGATTTCTTCTTTGGATCTTAGCAACTCATGATCAATCTTTCAAAAATGTAGGAACTGGATGAAAATTGAGAGAAAAACTATGGCACTAAGCAAAGCATTTAGATAGAAAAAGGACATCTGAATTCTCTGATCATCATGCTTCTCAAGGATTATATAGTGCTCCAAGATCAGCAAAAATGCAACTAATGGTAGTGCTAAACTGATGATTGGCTCATTTGCAAATGCTAATAAGAGGAGAATGAAGAAGATCAAGTGGTTTAAGATAGAAAGTCTCTTTGCAAACTTCACACCAAAGTGTCCTCCAACCGAATGCAATCGCTCTTTTCGATCAAATTCCGCATCTTGCAAAGCGTAGATCATGTC